>CALMNM010000133.1 GCA_937868795.1 uncultured Acholeplasma sp. | reverse complement strand
GAAAAGACAGATTTACTTTAATTGGTTTAAGCGGTGTTTTAAGTGAAGAAAAATAAAGCTAGAGATACTTTCTAGCTTTTTTCTTACTCATTTTTAATAAAATGAGATATAATAGGAAAGGTTAGAAATGAGGACTACAATGAAGATTAGAAATATCGCGATCATCGCTCACGTTGATCATGGAAAGACAACACTCGTCAATCAGCTTTTAAAACAGAGTGAAACCTTTGATATCCATGATAACTTAGGCGAACGCGCCCTAGATTCCAATGATTTAGAAAGAGAACGCGGCATTACTATTTTAGCGAAGAATACCGCGATCATTTATAAGGACACCCGAATTAATATCTTGGATACCCCAGGACATGCTGATTTTGGTGGCGAAGTTGAGCGCATCATGTATATGGTTGATGGTGTCCTCCTTTTAGTCGATGCCTATGAAGGTGTCATGCCTCAGACACGATTTGTGTTAAAAAAAGCGCTTGAAGCTAAGTTATTACCCATTGTCGTCATCAATAAAATCGATCGCAAATTTGCTGATATCCAACGTACCGTCAATGAAGTCTATGATTTATTTATCGATTTAGGTGCCGATGTGCATCAACTCGAATTTCCCGTGGTCTATGCTTCAGGAATTCAAGGGTTAGCGAACTATGAAGCTAAACTCGTTCCGGAACTAAGAATGGATCCTATTTTAGATACCATTATCAAAGTGATTCCAGAACCCAGTGATGATAAAGATGCACCCCTCCAATTCCAACCCGCCTTAATCGATTATAACGATTATGTCGGTCGTATGGGCATCGGGAAAATTTATCGTGGAACGCTAAAGGTCAACGATTTTGTCTCATGTATCCGAATGGATGGCAGTGTGATTCAGTTTCGTATTCAAAAGATTCTACAAAGTTTAGGCATGGACAAAAATGAAGTCATGGAAGCTTACGCTGGAGACATTGTTTCCATAGCGGGATTACCCGATATTCATGTCGGTGAAACCATTACCTCAGTAGGCGATGAAGAAGCACTTCCTCACCTTCATATTGACGAACCCACTGTCCAGATGACATTTTTAACGAATACGTCACCTTTTGCTGGGAAAGAAGGACGTTACGTTACCGCATCCAAACTCGATGATCGTCTTTTTAAAGAAACCCAAAAAGACGTCTCGCTTCGCGTTGATCGTATACAAACCAGTGAAGCATGGACCGTTTCTGGTCGTGGAGAACTTCATTTAGGTATCCTGATTGAAAATATGCGCCGTGAAGGCTTTGAATTTCAAGTGTCTCGCCCCAGAGTCATCGTCAAGGTGATCGATGGTATCAAACATGAACCTTATGAAGATGTGCAAATTGATTGCCCATCTGATTATATGGGGACTATCATTGAAATGCTTGGGGATCGTAAAGGTGATCTGATCTCAATGAGTCAACACGGTGATTACTCAAGAATTCATTACATCATGCCATCTCGAGGTTTAATTGGGTTTGTCACACAATTTTTAACCGCCACCAAAGGTTATGGTATTTTATCTCATATTTTCCTTGACTATCGTCCTATGGTGCATGATACGGTAGGAAATCGTCGGACCGGCGCTTTAGTCTCGATGAATCAAGGGATGACAACCGCATATGCGATTGGACGTTTAGAAGATCGTGGTCAAATGTTTTTAGAACCTCGCGTCTCGGTCTATGAAGGTATGATTGTGGGAGAATCTAACAAAGATACTGATCTCGTCGTCAATGTCACCATGGAAAAGCAACTCACCAACATGCGCAGTGCAAGTAAAGATTCTACAGTGGTCCTAAAGACGCCACGTTTCATGAACTTAGAAGCGTGTCTTGCGTTTATCAATGATGATGAACTCATTGAAATTACGCCATACTCCATTCGGTTAAGAAAAGCTATCTTAAGAGCCAACGAACGGAAAAAAGCATACTACAATGAAATGAGAGAAGAGAACTAATCTCCCCTTATCGTATTTTACGATAAAGGATGGATTTTATGTTATAATGATGAATAGGTAAAAAATAAAGGAGGATCGCTATGAAAATCGCGATAGGGAGTGACCACGGTGGTTATGAACTGAAAGAAAAAATCAAATCATTTCTCATCTTAGAGAACCACGACGTCACCGACTTTGGAACGAATTCGTTAGCATCCGTTGACTATCCCGATTACGGGAAAAAAGTTGGCGAAGCCGTGGTGAATGGAACCTATGACTTTGGTATCGTTCTCTGTGGAACAGGCATCGGGATATCGATTGCTGCCAATAAAGTCAAAGGGGTTCGTGCAGCACTTGTCTATGACGACAATACTGCCTACCTTGCCAAGGCACATAACAATGCCAATGTCATTGCTTTAGGGGGACGAACGACCTCCGAAGAAACGGCTATCTCGATTGTCAACACCTTTATGAACACCACGTTTGAACCAAGACACCAACCACGTCTTGATAAAATTAAAAACATAGAGGGGAAGGAATAGCCATGAGTAAAGTAGTGATTCTTAATCATCCTTTGATCAACCATAAGATGGCCAAGATCAGAGACAAGCGAACAGGAACCAAAGAGTTTAGAGAGAGCGTTTCAGAAGTAGGTGGGCTGATCACCTATGAAATCACCCGTGATTTCACCACACGACCCATCATCGTTGAAACACCGATCTGTGAAACAACTGCCTATGAACTTGATAAACACGTGGTCATTGTTCCGATTTTACGTGCCGGTCTCGGCATGGTGGAAGGCATTCATAACATGATTCCAACTGCGAAAATTGGTCATATTGGTCTTTACCGTGATGAAGAAACACTCGAACCTCAAGTCTATTATCAAAAATTCCCTAAAGATATTATTGATGGCGTCGTCCTTGTGGTCGACCCCATGCTCGCGACAGCAGGCTCAGCGTGCAAAGCCATCGAGATTTTAAAAGCGCATGGAGCGACTGACATCCGTTATGTCGGGTTAGTTGGTTGTCCAGAAGGCGTGAGTCGTCTGCAAAAAGAACATCCAGACGTTCCGATTTATCTCGCTGCGATGGATTCTCATTTAAACGAGGTAGGCTATATTGTCCCGGGACTTGGAGATTGTGGGGATCGCCTCTTTGGAACGAAATAAACTTTCAAAAACAAAAACATTATTTATGAAATACATGATGGTCATGCAGTTTTTTTTCACGACTGCAGGGCTTGCCCTGTTCGGTTATTGGCTTGGATATAAGATCAATCCAGAGACTAACCTATATCTCATTCTTACAGGGATTGGACTAGGGCTTGGTGTGATGATTGGGTTTGTCACACTCATTAAAATGATTCAAAGCGAGGAACGCTATGAAAGAAATGTACACCATTAGCATTATTGGCTTAATCTATTCCGTCATTTTAGCACTAGTGACACTCATCTTTTTTCCCGACTACTTAAGTTGGGCTGTTTTAGGTTCAGCCACTGCTCTTTTCAATCATAGTTTAATGATCCGTATCACTAAGGGAAAATTTAATGCCCAAAATTATATGGCTCAACTTCTCCTTCGCTATGTGTTCTATTTGATTATCATTGTCATCGTATGGCTAGATACGAAAGATTTGCCTGGCAACACGATGATTTATAGTTATATATTTTTAATCTTAGGGATTTCATCCGTGAAGATAGGTGTCTTTGTATACCACCTCCCTTGGATTAAAAAAGCAGAAGTAAAGGAGGTTGAAGATGATGCTGGATCTGATCATTAATTATCTTGCTAATCTCCCCCATTACTTCATTACCTCACTGATTGTGATGACAGGGATTGCGACATTCTCAATCATTATCGGTCGAAAGATCAGTCGCTTGGATGTGAAAGCCAAACCTTCGAAACTTATCACGACGGTTATGCTAGCTGTCGGAGGATTTAATGGGTTTGTTAAAAACTATGTGGGGAAACACTGGGGACATGTGGCACCTTATGCACTGACCATGGCGATTTATGTCTTCATCTCAAACATAACGGGCTTAGTCGCTGTAGATTCACCCACTCAGTTTTCTGCGATTACCTTCTCGATGTCACTCACCGCATTCTTCGTGGTTCAATCGACAGGACTCATCAGTCAACGTTGGCGACACTTCCTAGGGGTCTTTCAACCACTGGCACCGATGGCACCACTGAATATCGTGAGTGAGTTTGTTCCGATTGTTTCAATGGCATTACGTCTATTTGGTAACATTGCCTCTGGTGCGCTTCTCTTGGGTTTGCTTTATAACCTATTAGGATGGTTATCCATTGTCGTCACCCCTGCTTTCCATTTAGTCTTTGACCTTGGTTTTGGATTGATTCAAACATTAGTTATTGTCTTATTAACCATTATCTTCGCTTCTATGAAAGTCAGTGAAGCGGATTTTGAAAAATAAACTATTAAAGAGATAAAGGAGAATTTTCTATGTTAGACACACTATTTCATGTTTTCTCATCAGTAGCACAATTTTTGGATACGCTTCCCCCCGTATTGGCAGAAGCCAATGAATGGTTTGCCCGTGGTTTAGGGTATGTCGGTGCTGGTTTAGCGGTCACCACTGGGTTTGGTACAGGGATTGGACAAGGAATCGCTGCAGGTAAAGCTGCGGAAGCTGTTGGACGTCAACCCGAAGCACAAGGAAAGATTACCGTGACCATGCTCATTGGACAAGCTGTTGCTGAAACAACAGGGATCTATGGTTTGATCATTGCGTTTATTCTTTCATCCAAATAAGATAGGATTTGATTGTTGTGGATCTTAATGCGATTTTTGATGAATTAGTTCAGGGAATCGAAGATGGCCTAAACTCAGCCTTTGATCGTCCTGATATTGTCCTTTTAAACCTCATCGCATTTTTCGTTCTCGTCTGGATCGTAAAGACGTTTTTTTGGTCAAAGGTGACCTCCTTTATCGATCAAAGACAACAAGCACTCCATCAAGCGATGGAAGATGCTGAAAATGAACGTGCAAGAGCGATGGAAATCCAAGCAAAAGCGACAAAAGATTATGAACAAATGAAAGAAGAGACGAGAGAGTTAAAAGAAAAGTTAACTCAAGAAGCCTATCAACAACAAGAAGCTCTTCTTGAACAGGCGAAAGCGGAAGCTAAACGTAAGCTCGATCAAGCGGAAAAAGATATTCAGTTTGAAATCGAACAAGCCAATGAACAGATCAAGCAATCGATTAAAGAGATTGCCTTTGTTGCTGCTGAAAAAATAGTAAAAAGAGAAATCGATGAATCGGTTCATCAAGACATCATTGATGAAATTATTGAGGAGAACATGAAATCATGAGTACGTCGAATCATGCCAAAGCGTTATTCACGCTAGCTAAAGATCAAGACGTCGTCGATCTCATCCACTACCAGTTTGAAGAATTTCGTGATGAAATGGACATCCGCCCCGAATGGGTGGATATGATGGATTCACCGATGATCCACTTTACGGATAAATGTGCTTTCATTGATCAACTCAAGTACCATGTCCTCTTTCGTTCATTTTTAAAAATGCTCGCTGAGAAAAATCATATGTATGCCTATAAAGAGATCTATTCTGTATGGACAAAACATGTCAGACAGCATTTAAAAATTGCGCATTTAAATATTATTACAGCTAAACCATTAACCGAGGAAACGGAACAAAGAATCATCAAGGTATTAAAACCAACGTTTCCGAATCATACACTCTCACTGCATAAACACGTCGATCCAGATTTAATCGGCGGGATTCAAATCATTTATCAAGGGCAGTCCTTGGACCGCTCTGTTGCACGTGAGCTTGAAGAACTCTATACCATGATATAAGAGGTGACAACGTGTCAAAAATCAAAGTCCAAGAAATGACTGAAATCATTAAAAAGCAGATTGAATCTTATGAACAAGATGTCAAACTCGAAAATATCGGAAAAGTCCTAAGCGTTGGCGATGGAATTGCCATAGTCTATGGTCTCCAGCAAGCCATGATGGGTGAACTTCTTGAGTTTCCTCATCACGTCAAAGGCTTAGTGTTTAACCTTGAAGAACATACCGTTGGGGTCATTCTTTTAGGAAACAGTGAACTGATCAAAGAAGGCGATATGGTGAAGACCACCAAGCGCATTTTTGAAGTTCCCGTTGGAGAAGAACTTTTAGGCCGTGTGGTCAATCCATTAGGAGAACCCCTTGATGCAAGAGGACCCATTGAAGCCAAAGCATTTTTACCTGTTGAACGTAAAGCGCAAGGCGTTATGCAACGTGGATCGATTAACGCATCCATGGAAACAGGGATTAAAGTCATCGATGCCCTCGTCCCGATTGGACGTGGCCAAAGAGAGCTCATCATCGGTGACCGTCAAACAGGAAAAACAACCTTAGCGGTGGATACCATTATCAACCAAAAAGGTAAACATACCATTTGTATTTATGTCGCGATTGGACAGAAGGAATCTTCTGTGACCGCGCTCGTTCAATTATTAAACCAGCATCAAGCGATGGATTATACGATTGTCGTCAGTGCCGGTGCATCCAGAGAAGGAACCCTGCTTTACTTAGCACCTTTTGCCGGTGTTACCATGGGAGAATACTTCATGGAACAAGGTAAAGATGTTTTAATCGTGTATGATGATTTATCGAAGCACGCGGTCGCGTATCGTGAATTATCCCTCTTATTACGTCGTCCACCAGGACGTGAAGCCTACCCAGGAGACGTCTTTTATCTTCATTCAAGACTTCTTGAGCGTTCTGCACGCTTAAATGATAAACTTGGCGGTGGATCGATTACCGCACTTCCCATCATCGAAACGAAAGCCGGTGATATTTCAGCCTATATTTCCACCAACGTCATCTCTATCACCGATGGACAGATCTTCTTAGAAGCTGAACTATTCTACTCAGGAATCCGTCCTGCAATCAACGCTGGGCTATCCGTATCCCGTGTCGGTGGTGCGGCTCAGTGGAAAGGCATGAAGAAAGTCGCGGGTACTCTGCGTATTAACTTAGCCAATTACCGTGAGTTAGAAGCATTTGCTCAATTTGGATCTGACTTAGATCCATCTGCGAAGAAACGTCTGGAAAGAGGACGTAAAACCGTGGAGCTTCTGAAACAAGATGTTCATGAACTCGTACAAATGCCCACACAAATCGTCACCATTTATGCTTTATCTGAAGGGTTAATGGATGACTTAACGATTGATCAAGTGAAAGTACTTGAAGCCGAAATCAGCCAAGGATTAAAGATGAATGACCTTGGGAAAAAGATTCATGATCATTTAGTGAAGACGAAATCACTTCCCGAAAAACATGATCTTGACCACTTCATCCAGAATTTAAAGAGGTTAATCTAATGGGATTAAAGGATATTAAATTGCGGATGAATGCAGTTAAAAAAACAGCTTCCATCACGCAAGCGATGCATAACATCGCGCTATCCAAAATTAAAAAAGCCACAGAACTACATAGCCATGCTTCCGGATTTGTCGATAAAATTCACTCGATCTTAGAAAATGCGTTTCAGGGATTAGGATCACCTCACCGCATGATGGAAAAAAGTGAAAATAAACACACACTCTTCATCTTGGTGACCTCTGACCGAGGACTTTGTGGCAGTTATCACAATAACATCTTCAAAGCTTTTTTAGATGAAGTGAAGGATCGTGACCCTAAATCATTTAAAGTCTTTGTTTTGGGTAAAAAAGGATTTTATTTTGCCCAAAAGCGAGGATTTAAGATGATTAATACGGAAATCATCTATAACCGTGATGATATTACCACGATGTCTTATCGTACCTATGCACATCTCATCAAGGAAGCGTTTATGGAAGGTGCTTTTGATCAAGTGGTTATCTATTATAGTCACTATATCAATACCGCGACGCAAACGATTAACCGTGAACAGATGCTACCGATTGATTATGAACGTCCCGCACTATTCCATGAAAGTTATATCTATGATATACCGGCAGAAGAAGTGGTCGATCAAGCGATGGATATCTATATTGAATCACATATTTTTGAAGCGCTGGCGGATGCGAAACTATCCGAACATGCATCTCGTATGATCGCGATGAAAAACGCGACTGATAATGCGAATGATGTCGTGGCTCGTCTACACACGATGTACCATCGTGCAAGACAACAAGAAATCACATCTGAACTCATTGACGTGGTCAATGGGTCCAATGTATAGGGAGGAAATGACCCATGCAAGGAAAAATCACACAAGTCATCGGACCTGTTGTTGACGTCTATTTTGAAGACAAATTACCTGCCATCTATGATGCGCTTATCGTCAAAAACAATGAGAAAAGGGTAACCTTAGAAGTCGCACTTCATTTAGGCGATCACGTGGTTCGTACCATATCACTTGAACCTACCGAAGGTTTAAGACGCGATCTCGTCGTTGAAGCCACCGGTAGTCCCGTTCAAGTTCCCGTTGGGAAAGCCGTTTTAGGACGTATTTTTAACGTATTAGGTGAACCGATTGATGATGGAAAACCCATTACCGATGCACCTAAGATGAGTATTCATCGCTCTGCACCTCCATTTCATGAACTTTCATCCGAAGTTGAACTTCTAGAAACCGGGATTAAAGTCATCGACTTACTCGCACCTTACATCAAGGGTGGTAAGATTGGGTTATTCGGTGGTGCCGGTGTCGGTAAAACCGTTTTAATTCAAGAGTTAATCCATAACGTTGCTCAAGAAAGACAAGGGATCTCTGTTTTCGCCGGAGTTGGTGAACGTACTAGAGAAGGGTATGAACTCTTCCAAGAAATGACTGCCTCAGGGGTTGTGGATAAAACCGCGTTAGTCTTTGGTCAAATGAACGAATCTCCAGGGGCGAGAATGCGCGTAGGACTCACAGGATTGACCATGGCTGAATATTTTAGAGATACCGAAAAGACCGATGTCTTACTCTTTATCGATAACATTTTCCGTTTTATTCAAGCGGGAAGTGAAGTATCTGCACTCTTAGGACGTATGCCATCCGCTGTAGGATATCAACCAACCTTGGCGACTGAAATGGGACGTCTCCAAGAACGAATTACCTCAACCAAACATGGTTCAATTACCTCCATTCAAGCGATTTATGTGCCTGCCGATGACTACACAGACCCAGCACCTGCAACCACGTTCTCGCATTTGGATGCGACAACGAATCTTTCAAGAAAACTGACTGAAATCGGGATTTATCCTGCCGTGGATCCTCTCGCGTCAACTTCTCGTGCCCTAGCACCTCATATCGTCGGTAAAGAGCACTATGAAGTGGCTCGTACCGTTCAAAAGATGATCCAACGCTATCATGAACTCTTAGACATTATCGCGATTTTGGGGATGGATGAACTCACCGATGAAGATAAACTGATTGTTCATCGCGCACGTCGCTTACAGAACTATCTATCTCAAAATACCCATGTGGCTGAACAGTTCACCGGTGTTCCAGGATCGTTTGTTCCTTTAAAAGATACGATTCGTGGTTTTAAAGAAATCATCGATGGAAAACACGACAATCTTCCAGAAGAAGCATTCATGATGGTGGGAACCATTGAAGAAGCTGTCAAGAAGGCGAAAACATTATGATTTTTAAAGTACTTACCCAACAAGGAAAGACCATGACGGATGAGATAAACTTCGCCGTTGTCAAAAATCAAGATGGTGAAATCGGGATTTTGGATAATCATTTACCCATCGTTATTTCCATTACGGAAGGTCATATTCGCCTTGAACAAGGCGATAAGGTTACCTATCTTGTCGTTGAACAGGCTCTTGTTGAATTTAAAGATCATGAACTATCGATCCTTGCATTAAACGCCCAGATGGGACAAACCCTTGAGCAAGCACGGCATGCATTCGATGCAGCGAAGAAAGAAACGCTTGAAATGACAAAAAGAGAAAACATTGACTTCTTTAAACTCGAAAAAGAACTTAAAGAGAACATCAAAAAGAGTAAAGCCGGTCAACTCTAAGGAGGGCTTACATGGATGATCTTATTTATTTTGTGTCTCTGATTACCTTCTTTGCCATCTCACTACGGATTTTAAGAGCACTCCATATTGAAAATCATTTTGAAAAATTTAAGTTATGGGAAATTAAAGCTGCCTATTTTCTTGGCGCACTCATCATGGGGCACATGCTCGCAGAAGTGATGGTTCGAATTTCCTTATTACTGACAGACTACTTTAATTAGCATAGGACAACCTATGCTTTTTTACAAGGTGACATATGAAAAAAATCTTCGTATTTATCTTCTTAATTTTCATCAGCATCACCCTTACGGCATGTGAAGCATGGCGTGATTTTACTGAGGAATTAAATGCGATGGAAGATACATTACTCAATCAAATTCCTGAATATTTGAACGCAGATTTTCAGTTAAGCATCGAAGATGATTATCGTGTTATGTATGATGTGGATGGTGTTATCTCAGAAGACATGTATACGTACGTATCGCCTTTTTATGATCGAGAAGTTGAAGTGAAAGTAAAAGTATCTAGAGGAACCTCGGAGGTTGAGTTTACTAAGACTGTGACTTTGCTATCCAGTGACTCTGGACACAATCATTATCAAATCAACATCCACCGTGATATTCCCAACGAAACGATCATGCTAGACACCTATATCGGCATTAGCGTTGAAGTAAAATGGATTAAAAACGGCATCACAACCACTGAGGTAACCACCGATGAGGTCAAACTAAGAGGTAGAGGAAACTCGACATGGTATGCTTATCCGAAAAAGCCTTATCGGATGCGTTTTGATAAAAACACCTCCATCTTTGGGATGCCTGAAGCAAAAAACTATGTTTTGTTAGCAGAATATGCCGATACATCGTTGATGAGAAATGCAGTCGCTCATAAAATGTCTCAGCTTTTCACCCATCTCAATTATGCCCAACAGATTCGTTATATTGATCTCTATATCGATGATAGTTATCAAGGCCTTTATGTCTTAACTGAACAGGTTGAAGTCCATCCCAATAAACTCTATTTTGAAACACTTCCTGGCGTCATTGATACAGGGTATTTCTTTGAACTTGACATGCGTTTCTATGAATGGCAATTAGAAGAAGGCAATGGTTGGTTTTTGGTGGATCGACATCCTTATGAAATCAAAGAACCCGATCCAGAAGATCCTGCGTATTTGGATGCGCAAGCAGAGTTCTTGCAGAATTACATGTATCGCATGGAATACGGCTTAACCGTCATCGGGGATTATGAAGAATATCTGGATGTAGATAATGCGATCGATTTCTTTTTAATTCATGAGATATCAAAAAATGTCGATGTGGGTTGGAGTTCTGTTTACATGATGAAAGAGCAAGGAGGACGTATCGAATTTGGTCCTATCTGGGACTTTGACTTCGCTTTTGGTAATGCGGATTATATCGATTATGGTCCTGAAAATTGGTATGGCATGCGAGATTGGAAAAATCGTTTATTTGGTTTGATGATGGCGAGACCTGAAATCAGAGAACGGTTTAAACTTCGCTACCAGTGGTACATGAATGAAGTGCTCCCTGAATTACTGATCATGATTCCCATTCTCGGTGAATCGTTTGCTAACCAAGCAGAACATAACTTTGAAAAGTGGCCCCGATATGGTATCTATACTTGGCCTAATCCAAACGAGATGCTTGAAGCAAATACACATGAAAAACAAATCGAGTATCTTAAGGATTATCTTGAACAACGCAGTTTATGGATCTTACAGGAACTTGAATACACCCGATATGCTCAAGGGAACTTTGGTGATTAAAAAAACTACTCATCAATGAAGAGTAGTTTAGGTTCTTGAAGTTGATATGCTATAAGTAAATGAAAGATTTCTTGGATGGAGGTTGTCTCAGATATGAGATAAAGCTGATAACTTACGACATCCGAGAAGTCTTTTTTTGTGATCACAGCACGATCAGTTAAGTAATGATCGATGTCATTGAGATGATGATAGGCAAACGTGATGGTGTAGGTTTGAACCAACGTTTGGTGATAAAAGCGAGCCTCCTTCATGACATCAGACGCCGCTTTGGTATACGCACGAACGAGCCCCCCTGAACCCAGCTTAATCCCCCCATAATAACGAATGACGACACAGAGGATGTTGGTGACATCATAGTGCTTTAAAACGTCTAAAATGGGCACCCCTGCAGTTCTTGAAGGTTCGCCATCATCATCAGCGGTTTGTTGTTCCTGATGTTCGCCAAGAAGGGAAGCACTACAGTAATGGGTTGCCTTGGGATATTCGTTACGTAAGTCTTGCAAAATCACGGCCTTATCTTCTTGTGTCTGCAAGGGAAAAATGAGTCCGATAAATCTCGACTTTTGAATCTCAAATTCGATGCTGACTTTTTCTTTCAAATAACGCAATTTCATCACCAATATCAGTATAGCATATTTATTTTTATTTCAATTTGTGATAGCATAGTAATGCTTAGATAGCATGGGGGTTACCATGAAAACATTAATTGTTGACACATCTACGGGTGGGTTGGATTATTATGACAAACCGCACCAAGTGGCGATTTTACGCATTAAAATCTTTATCCATGATAAAGGATACTTAGATGGTTCTGAACTTAAAGCAGATACGTTTTATCAGATGCTTCATGATCATCCGGATATGGTTCCTAAAACGAGTCAACCTTCGATTGGAGAAGTCATTCAGTTCTTTGAAGACCTCTATGAAAAGGGATATGATACGTTCTTTGTGACGACACTTGCATCCGTGCTTTCGGGTACCCATAATGCCATTAAACTGGCCAGTGAAGAACTGAAAGATAAAATGGAGATTCGTGTTTTTGATACCAAAACGGTGTGCTTCTCTGAAGGTATTTTTGCACTAGAAGCGGATAAGATGTTACAAGAAGGAAAGTCACTTGATGAGATTGAGGAGAGACTTACAAAGATGAGAGAAAAAAACACGATCTTCTTTGCTGTCGATTCACTGACTCATTTAGTTTTAAACGGAAGACTCTCAGGAGCTCAAGCCTTTATGGGAAAACTCTTAAAAATTAAACCGATCTTGCAGGTTCAAAACACAGGGCATATTGTATCCGTTGAAAAGGTAAGAAATATTAAGAATGCGTTATCGATGATTGCTGATAAGGTGAAAGACTACGTGAATGATCGACCCTATGAAGCCTATATCTTATATACTGGAAATCCAGGTCTTCATGAACACTTTGTTCAGACACTTCGTGATGAACTTGGTTTAGAAGGTCTTTATGAAGCACCGTCAACACCTGTGGTCGGTGCCCATATTGGTCCTGATGTGATCGGTATTGGCGTATTTATAAAAGACGAAAAATAAACACAGCAAGCGCTGTGTTATTTTTTTGGACGATAGCTTATCATGATAAGATCTTTCTCATACTTCACATCGATAAGATTTAATGTCACATCCTGTTGATTTTTAAATAAGGGGGTGCCTGACCCAATGATTTTTGGTATCAGAGTGATCATGTATTGATCGATCAGGTTTTGTTTCATCAACGTGTCGATGATCTCACTTCCACCGACAAGCCAAATATGATTTCCGGGTCGAGTTTGCAAAGAACGAATCAGTGAAACACTATCATTGACGAAAAAGATGGATTCCTTATTTTCATGCACCGTTTTACTGATGACATAAGTCTCTTTATCCGGATAAGGCCAACTATCCATGTGATTTAGTAACCAGGTATAGGTCTTTCGTCCCATGATGATCGTATCAATGTCAGCCATAAGATCTTGATAAGCTTTTTGAGGAATTTGATAATCATCATATCCATCTAGAAAGGATAAATCATCCTCTTTGCCAGCAATAAATCCATCCAATGACATCGCAATATATAAAATCACTTCCCGCATAACAATCACCTCATCTATCATCCTACCATCTTTTTAAATATATGAAAAGATTAACGACTTAATTGAGAATAAGGGTCAAAAAACCATGGTATAATGGTAACGGTGAAAAGAATGAGCAATATCAACTTAGCAAAAAAAGTCATTAGTATCTTAAAACAAAATGGGTATGAAGCCTATATGGTAGGTGGTGTCGTCAGAGACTATCTTTTAAAGATGCCTGTTTCTGACATCGACATCACGACCAATGCGAAGCCTTATCAGGTCTCAAAACTCTTTAAAACAAAACCCACTGGGGTTAAATATGGCACAGTCACAGTCTATTTAGGCACGAATGCCTTTGAAGTGACGACCTATCGTATCGAATCTGAATATCAAGATAATCGTCATCCCGAAGAAGTGAGCTTTGAAGCGACCGTAGAAGATGATGTAAAACGTCGTGATTTTACCATCAATGGAATGCTCATGACAGAAGCGTTAGAGATTATTGATTATGTTGGTGGAAAAGCTGATCTTCAAGCGAAAATGATTAAAACCATTGGAAATCCGATCGACCGATTTAATGAAGATGCGTTAAGAATCATGCGTGCATTTTATTTCCAGGCTAAATTAGGCTTTCAAATCGATAAAGAAACAAGAGAAGCGATTCATACATTAAGAGGAAAAATCTTAGAGATTTCCAATGAACGTGTCCTCATGGAAATGATTAAAATGTTTAAAGGACCCTATTTAAAAAAAGCCATTCATACGATGATTACGACAGGGGTTCATGAAGTATTACCTGGTTTAAAAGAGGGCTTACTTTATGTGAATACCCTTGAAGATATGCCTTACATCGATAATTTTTTCACCCTGTCATTCGCGTTACATGGCAGCATACCTAACGAATGGAAGTTTTCCAATAAGCATCGCCATCGTTATGAAACGGGTGCATATTTAGCAAAGCAGCCACAACCCTATGATCCTTATACCCTCTATACCTATGGCTTAGACTTTTGTTTATTAGGTAACCGGATCGCCTATATCTTAGGATACGCCCCCAATCTCAAGCAAACCATCGAAAAAGAATATCAACAACTTCCCATTCAAAGCGATCTTGATTTAAAGCTATCCGCGACTGAAATGATTGAGGCGGTAGGGAAGAAAGCAGGAGCTTGGGTCAAACAACTCCAAACCAAGATGGTGATTGAAATCTTAAACCGACGATTAGTCAATGAAAAAGAAGCACTGCGTGCTTATGCTATATCCGAGCAAAAGGAGTGATATTATGGAACTCAATGTCAATCAAACCTACATGATTATCGCCAAAGTCGAATCGATCAATACCGGTGCCCATTTTTCCAATACCACCGTGATGACCACCCAAGGTGAGCACATCAACTTAAAACTTGATTTTGAACAGCTTCCTTTTCTGCAAATGGGGAAAGTTTATCAGTTTAAGGCATTAGCTGTGGTAAAAATCGAAGATGAACTTGTTTTAAAATGCTTAGAAATTACCCCCGCTGAAGAAGTGCTAAACGATGAAGCCTTAGAAGAAATCTTAGAAAAGTTTTATGTGTATGCACCGCTTCCCATGATGCAGATCAAGCGTGGAATTGAATCTTACTTAAATAAGATTGAAAATGAAGTGATCAAGAAAATCACCAAAAAGATCTACAAAGAAAACGAAAAAGCCTTCTACCTTCATCCAGCAGCCACCAAATTTCATCATGCCTATGTGGGTGGCTTATCCCATCATACCTATACGATGTTAAAACTTATCGATCCCTTCATTCACGTCTATCCTTATTTAAATCGTGATTTACTCTATGCAGGAACGATTCTTCACGATATGTCCAAGATTAATGAAATCAGTGGTGTTGACGGAGAATACACAAAAGAAGGACTCCTGATTGGTCATTTAGTGATGCAGACAGTGGATATCGACCGTGTAGCACGTGAATTCTCCTTAGAGAATACCGAGGAAGTTTTAATGCTTAAACACATGATTATTTCTCACCATGGTCAATATAATTTTGGATCACCAAAGCGTCCTCAAACTGGAGAAGCTTTACTCCTTTGGTTCATCGATACCATCGATTCGAAGTTCACTGTCTTAGGAGAAGCCTTTGACGAAACCATGGAAGGCACATTTACTTCGATGCTATCTGTCATGGATAAAATGAAATTCTATAAACATTCGATCAAAAAGTAAAAAGCGGTTTTCACCGCTTTTTTATTTAGGGATGAAAAAAACGGCTAATCGAGTTAGCCGTTTTATGAATTATAAACCTGAGTGAAGAACATCAAACCAACTGCCATAAAGGTCAGCATAGTTTTGATCATACACACCATTCATCGAGAGTAGATATGAATCTAATTGACGAAGGTTGATTTCACGTACAGTTTGGAAACGAAGTGCACTTGCAGGATTCACAAATTCAACATCTTGAACAAGTTGGAAAATGAGTTCTCTTTGCATGTAAGTTCCCTGGTAACGAGAAAGCACAGGAGTTAAGTAGTTGTTGATTGCTGTTTGAACAGCGGTGGGAAGAACGACGCCTTCATCACTCTTTTGTTCAGTTAAGTAGAATTCGATTTGTGATGCGGTTAAGGTTTCTGAATCTTCATTATAAACATTTAAGGTTTCATCAGAAGAAGAAACATACTTACCATCTTCATCATCAGCTGCGCTAAAGACTGCAGAAGTCTTGGTACCTGTAGAGGTTGCAAGAATTAAGTGCCAACCGAAATCCGACATGACTTCATCTAAGGCAGCTTCTGTAATGACAGTACCATAGAGGTCTAAGAGTGGGAATTTGGAATCATCATCGGGCATTTCTTCTAATTGTTGATGTAAAACCATCGCACGGTTGTAGAAGACTGGATCTAAGACAGATTGTCCGGTGATCAAGTTGGAAGTATTGGTGATTGCACTTGAAATGTTTTCATACTTGAGGTAGAAACCAAGTTGACGGTATTCAGCCCATAATTGTTCAATTTGATAATCGAATGGTGGGGTGACACTGCCACGTAAGATACGACCCGAGTTGTTAAATTCAGTTGCAATTGCGGTTAAACCTGCAGCAAATCCAGTGTAATTACCAAGGCGATCATAGATGAGTTCAACGAGTTCAACTAAACCATCTTTGACATCTTGTGCGGATGCTGGATCAAGCTTATCTAAGTAATCTTGAGGATTATCAGGAGAACCATCGCCATTTTCATCGAAGTAAACGAGCAAGTGGCTGACATTGATCGACTTGAAGTTGTTGTATTGGAGTTCTGCTAAGTCAGCAAGTCTTTCATAGATAGTATAATCTTCAGTACTGTAATGTGCTTCAAGATCATCTAAATATTGTTGTCTAAGTTCTGGGTATACATAGAGTTGGTTGACAGCTTCTGTGTTGGTTTTTGAACCAAACGCAAGAAGTAAGAACTTTTCACGACCCATCGATGCTGGGAAGCCAGCGGATGCGAAGTTATCAGCAGAGAATTGGCTGATGATATCTTCGAACTGTTGTTGGAAGGTATCCATATCTTCTTCGGTGACAGTGTACGTGTCAGATTCAGATAATACTTTGTTAGAAACTAAGTCTAATGATAAGTTAATACCATAAGATTGTTCTAAACGAGCATAGAAATCATCCACTAAAATGTTTTTACCATCAATGACAGCAATGACATCACCGCTCTTATCTTTCGCTTCACCTTCATAACCATACGATTGTTCATAGAATGTACGAACCACACGGTCATAGATGACGAGTTCTTTTTCATCATAAAGGGCAGAAACTTTAGAGGTAATATAACCAGAAGTGAGTTTGCTATCGAATAAGTCGGCAAAGACTTCATCTTTCACTGTGGTTGCTTCAGGGGTATCAGCGAAAATTTCTAAATCGGGATCTTCAGGATCTTCGATTAAGATGCCTTCTTCAGAAGCGGATTCATCAGAAAGTTTATACACTAAGTAACGTGCACTTCCGAATGTTTGAACGCGTGAAGAGAATGGTTTTTCAGTCGCCAAATCTTCGATGTCTTCCATGTTTGCTTCAGCAGTTAGGGTGACGTAGACGTGATTTCTTAAACTAGAGTTAACGTCATTTAAGTCATCATAAGTCCAGGTTGCATCAAATTCAGAACCTGCTTGACCTACGATAGAACCATCAATCGCAATCTCAACTTTATTGGCTGGATTTAAAATGTTATAGATATTAACAAATTCTTCTTTAACTTGTGCTGCAGTTAAAGCTTCATCAGGTAAACCAGTTTCTCTTGTGGTTGAGATGACATAACGTTTGTAGTAGTTTTCATAATCTGCCACGCTGAGTTGTGAACGATCTTCGCGATCGACACCGAGTTTACCAAGTAAACCTAAATCATCAAGAATGTCCACGATGTGACCATAACCTGTGGGGGTTTCATCGGTTAAATCGACGTAACCAGGTTGTCCAACAGCGATACGGATATCGGGAATCTTATACCATAAACCTTTTGAATCAGATTTGATACTGGTTTGGTATAATGCGGCATTGGCTTCATTTAAGTTAATGAAACGAATCACAAGTGCATCGACATCATAACGACCTTGTTTGTTAGCCGTATAATAGGTCACGAGGTCTTGTTCTTCAATGTAGTTCGTATTTTCTTCATCTAAGACGTCAGCTTCAAGAAGTCCTTTCGCATAATAGCGTTGGGTAGCTTTAAGATCATAGTTGTCTAATAGAAGAGGAATACTTGCGTAATTTTTGAAATTCTCAGGTAATGCTTCAAGACTTGCTAACACAGCTGCTCTATCAATGTTGTTATCCAATAAATATAAGGAATCGACAAATTGTTCTAAGTTACGAACAAAACGGTCGGGATAATCGTTGTAGAGGTTTTCTAGATCTTCAAGATCAGAGATACCATGTATGGCGCTATTGACCGTTTCATCAAAATAGGTGTTCAAATCTTCATCACCCGTTAAGAGTAGTTGACGGACAGCGGATACTTCATCTTCAAAGATTTTTTCATCGATCATGGTTGCGAGAATAGATGCGCCTTGCATACGTAGTTGATCGTAGAGTTCTTTTTCCGTTACGGTGATATCACCAATCGTAAGATAAGCGTCATCAGAGAGACTACCGTAAGGAGTTTTTTCACTGCCAGAACATGCAGCTAACGTAAGTAAACCAGCGGATAATAGCACAATTACCGCGAGTTTTCTTAGTGTTTTGAGTTGATTCATTGTGTTCACTCCTTCAATGTATTTCATACAAGCAAGTATAATATAGCATTTTTTAGGGGGTATTGCAACCACTTTCATTTTATTCGTAAATCTCACACATTTTTATGATAAGATAAAGGAAGGTGACCCAATATGGAAGTATTTGTCTTAGCAAGTGGCTCAAAAGGAAATGTCACCTACCTAAAGGTAGAAGACATCAGACTTTTTATCGATGCAGGAATTTCATATCAAAAGATGAAACAAAAAATGGCGGATTATGGCGAGAATATTTTCGACGTCAAGTCCCTTTTTATCACTCATGAACACCATGATCATACCATGGGTTTGAAAATGCTTTTAAAGTATGGTGCGATTGAAGATGTATACCTTACCAAAGGAACACTCAATGCACTCCCTTTAGACATCGTGAGTGAGTTTCATCAGACCCATATTATCGAAGCGGATCAACCTTTTTTGTTCGGATCTTTGAAGGTCACTCCGTTTATGATATCCCATGATGCCAAAGAGCCTGTAGGATTCGTCATTGAAAATGATGAGCATAAGATTGTCCATCTTACCGATTCAGGATACGTTGATCAGACCTATTACCCTCTGTTGAAAAATGCGGATCTCTATGTTCTCGAAGCCAATCATAACCCATTTACGCTATTTCAATCTGCGCGTCCCTTTTTATTAAAGAAGCGGATTGCCAGTGAAAAGGGACATTTATCCAATGAGGATGCATGTTATTTAATGAATCAACTCATTCAAGGTCGTGTGAGCAAATGGGTTGTTGCCCATATATCTGAAGATTGTAATGCGATTGATGATATCGAAGAAGCGATTGTGAAAGCTTTTGATGATCCTACGAAGGTGGAAGTTTTTTATGCCTCTCAAGAAAGTTTACCGGTGATTAAGTTATGATTAAAATTATCTCTGTGGGTAAATTGAACCAAAAAGGGATCAGTGAACAAATTCAGTACTACATCAAACAACTCCAGATGAAATTTGAGATGATCGAAGTACCCGATGAGCCCACCATGCAAGGAATGAACGTTGAAGGGGAGCGCATTTTAAGTAAAATCAGTGACACAGATTTCGTCATCGCCTTAGCGATCGATGGAAAAATGATGTCAAGTGAAGATTTCGCATCATTTATGGACGAAAAGATGACATATCATTCAGCGGATCTAGTTTTTATCATTGGTGGTTCGTATGGTTTGTCATCGTCAGTCATGGAACGTGCAAATCTCAAACTTTCTTTTTCAAAGATGACCTTTCCGCATCAATTGATGCGTCTGATATTGATTGAACAAATCTATCGTGGACAGATGATCTTAAAACATCATCCCTATCACAAGTGAGGGTATTATGAAATATATCTTTTGGGATTTTAATGGAACCGTACTCGATGATGTAGAATTATGTCATGCCATCTTATCAGAGATGCTTATTGAAGAAGAAAGACCTCCAGTGACACTTGAAGATTATTTGCATATCTTCACCTTTCCGGTAAGGGCGTATTATGAGATTGTTTATGATTTAGAAAAGACCCCATTTGATGTGCTTGCACACAGGTTCATTGATCGTTATCAGCCCAGAAGCCTAGATTGCAAGCTGCATGACGGTGTGATTGAAACCATCATGGCATGTGAACGCTTGGGGTATACCAACGTCTTACTTTCTGCATCAGAAGTAAAAAACCTAGCCATTCAATTGGAGCATTTCAACATCGCACATCTTTTCACGCACATCCTGGGAACACAAAACATCTATGCAACGTCAAAAGTTCAAGTGGCTTTAGCATTTATTAAAGAACACAACATCGATCCAAATGACATTTTGATGGTCGGAGATACATTGCATGATGCAGAAGTTGCGGAGCGATTAGGTTGTGACATCATTTTGTTCACCAAAGGGCATCAGCACCCTTCACGACTACAAAAATACAAAAATATCAACCAGATATCGGAAATTCTTGATAAAATAAGATAGAGCACATCACGTTTCAAAGGAGATTATAATATGAGTAAAATAGCGATTCTTGCATGTAGTAATGCCGGTCTTGATTATCTTGACTATCCAAAGGATATCCGTATCTTACGTTCTGTCATTCATTTTGGTACCGATGAAGCATATGATGATTATGTTGGTATCGACGCGAAAACATTTTACGAACGCATCAAAAACGATCCAGATGATATTCCTCGCACGTCGTATGTATCTCCGGGTACAATGATTCAATATTTTGAAGAACTTGAAAAAGAAGGCTATGAAGAAGCGATTGTCATCACCATCTCATCCAAACTTTCAGGTCTTTATGAAGCTGTTAAACGTAATGCTGAAGAAGTCAAACTTAAGGTGACGGTCTTTGATTCATTGACGTTAGCGTATGCCGAAGCTTTCATGGCGTTAGAAGCACATCGTTTAGCAGGTGAAGGAAAGACGGTCGCTGAAATTCTTCCACATCTCGAAAAGATTAGAGATAATAATAAAGTTTATTTTGCTGTTGATACTCTTCTTTATTTGGTCAAAAATGGACGTTTATCCAAACTTCAAGGAACATTAGGAACCATGCTTCAACTCAAACCCGTCCTGCAAATTGATGAAGAAGGAAAAGTGGCTACAGTTGAAAAAATTCGTACCATTCATAAAGCCCATCAACGTGTGATGGAAAAATATATTGAAGAAACTAAAGGACTCAACGTTGTTACCTATATTTCTCATGCGCACGCAGATGAGTACATCGATTGGTTTAAACAAGAAATTAATAAAGCTTTCCCAGAACGTGAGGTTGTCGTTGCATATCTAACTCCAGTGGTTGGCGCGCATACCGGACCCAAAGCTTTGGGTGTGGGTTATATTAAAATCTAGTCTTATCAAGAGATCTTCGGGTCTCTTTTTTTATCTACACACCTTATGAAGTGGTATAATTTGGGCATAGGAGGGTATACTATGAAGAAATTTTTCCAAGATTTTAAAAAGTTTATCACAAAGGGCAATGTGCTCGATTTAGCGGTTGCTGTCATCATTGGTGGTGCCTTTGGGAAGATCATTGCAAGTCTTGTTAAAGATGTATTGATGCCTGTGATCAGTTTAGTGGTAGGTAAAAATGGTTTCGCCAATTATAAATATGTCATCACTGCAGCCGATGAACTCACAGGAACTGCAGAAAATGCGATTTATTATGGGCTATTCATCCAAAACGTGATTGATTTCTTAATCATCGCCTTAGTCGTCTTTATTATTGTGAAGTTATTTACCAAAGCGAGTGAACTCGCCAATAAAAAACGGCTTGAAGACGAAGCCATTCAAAAGGCAGAAGCAGATAAAATCGCTCAAGAAAAAGCACAACTTGAAGCAAAGAAACCTAAAGTTGAAGATTTACTCGCAGATATCAAGGTTTTACTAGAAAAGAATTTAAAAAAACAAGGTTAAATAAAAAGGAAAAGGGCAAATAAGGTTTGCCCTTTTGTATGAAGGGATTGATCAACGGGGGGGATGTATCGATCAATCCCTTATACTTAACTTGAAGATGAAACCATCTCCAAGAAGTACGTATGAACAGTTAAATCATCATTGAGTTCAGGATGGAAGGCTGTGACAAGCATGTTTTTCTGTCGAGCTGCAACCATTCTGCCAGAAACGATGGATAACACCTCTACCCCTTGACCGATTTCCTTAATATAGGGTGCTCGGATAAAGGTCATAGGAATCTTCATTTTGTTAAAAAGATCGTGTGTATAGAAACTTGAGAGTTGTCTACCATACGCATTTCTTTCAACAACGATATCCATCAATCCCAAATGAGGATTTTTTTCTCCTTCGATTTTCTGACTGAGGAGAATCAGTCCCGCACAGGTTCCGAATGTCGGTAATCCCTGGGCGATTTTTTCTTTTAAGAGATCAAGCATACCCAAATCTCTTAAAAGTTTACCCATTGTGGTGGACTCTCCACCGGGAAGGATGATACCATCCATGGGTTTAAGCAAATCATTTTTTTGTCTGATTTCAAAGGAAGACACACCAAGTTGCTCGAGCATATGTCGATGTTCGATGAAGGCACCTTGGACAGCGAGGATGCCTATCACCATAATTACTTACCTCGCTCAGCCATGAGTAATTCGATTTCTTGTTCGTTGATACCCACCATGGCTTCGCCAAGGTTTTCAGAAACTTCAGCAAGTATCTTTGGATCATTGAAGTTGGTAACAGCTTTGACGATGGCTTCTGCCCGCTTTTTTGGATCTCCAGATTTAAAGATTCCTGAGCCAACGAAGACACCTTCAGCACCAAGCTGCATCATCAGTGCAGCATCTGCGGGTGTCGCGATACCACCTGCAGCAAAGTTCACGACCGGAAGCTTACCATGTTCATGGACAAATTCAATGAGTTCTAATGAAACCCCTAAATCTTTTTGTAAAACAGGGAGTTCATCTTTACGAAGCGATTGAACACGTCTGATTTCTTTTTGGATTTCACGCATGTGACGAACCGCTTGAATGACATCACCGGTTCCTGGTTCGCCTTTGGTTCTGATCATGGCAGCCCCTTCAGCGATGCGTCTTAATGCTTCACCGAGATTTTTTGCACCACAGACAAAGGGAACATTAAATTCACGTTTGTCAATGTGATGGATGTCATCTGCCGGAGATAACACTTCGCTCTCATCAATATAGTCAATTTCAATGGCTTCTAAAATTTGTGCCTCCACAAAATGACCGATACGGACTTTCGCCATCACGGGGATAGATACCGCTTTTTGAATCTCTTTGATCATTTTAGGATCGCTCATACGCGATACACCACCCGCAGCTCTAATATCTGCAGGAATTCTTTCGAGTGCCATGACAGCTACCGCACCTGCGGCTTCAGCAATTTTGGCTTGCTCAGGATTAGAGACGTCCATAATGACGCCACCTTTGAGCATTTGAGCAAGTTCTTTATTGAGTTTATAACGTTCAGTTTGGAACATTTGAATCACATCCTTGTCTCATTTACAGTTTTATTGTATACTATTAACTGGTATACATAAATATTCAGAATGAGAAAATATAAGCATACCAGATGGAGTCCCCATGAAATCCTTAAAATATATGGAAGTCTATCATGAAATCAAGAACTTAATCCAACAAGGCACCTATCAAGCCCATCAAAAAATACCTTCGAAACGCAAACTTGCTCAAACACTGAATATGAGTCCTTTAACCATTGAAGCAGCTTATGAACAGTTGATTGCTGAAGGGTATCTCTACTCCATGGAGAAGAAGGGATATTTTGTCAGTAAACAAGTTGAAATGATTGTAGGAAAAGGCATCAAAGAATACCCAACCATTCATGATCTTGAACATGAAGCGAGTGATGATGATCACATGAGTTTTCTCACCAATGTGGTGGATACATCCTTATTTCCCAATGCCACATGGGCGAAACTATCCCGGGAAGTGATTTCAGAAAATCATCATGAAATGTATAATCACACACCTAATCAAGGATTGAGAGAACTCAGAGAAGAAATTGCAAAGTATTTATCCTTGTACAGAGGGATAAATGTGCATGCTGAACGGATTATCATCGGTTCAGGAAGTACATCATTGATAGGGATGATTGTTGAACTTTTAGGGAGAAAAAAGCATTATGCCATGGAATCACCCGGCTTTAAAAAAATCGAACAACTATTTAAAGCGAATGATGTCAAATTATCCTATATTAATTTAGATCAAGAAGGACTCAATATCCATGAGTTAATGAATATCAAACCAGACGTCATACATCTAACCCCATCCCATCAATTTCCTACAGGTATGGTCATGCCTATCTCAAGACGAATCGAAATATTGAACTGGGCAACCTCACAAAATGCTTACATTATCGAAGATGATTATGATAGTGAATTTCGTTTTTCAGGGAAACCTATACCCGCGTTGCAAGGGGTCGATCAAAACGATCGGGTCATCTATATGAACACATTCACGAAAAGTCTAGCACCTTCCTTTCGTATGAGTTATATGGTTCTTCCCAAGCATTTGATGATAAGCTATCGTGAATTATCATCGTATCACAGTTGTACCGTACCTACCTTTGAACAATATGTCCTTCACAAGTTTATGAAAGAAGGGTATTTTGAACGTCATATTCACCGAATGAGTCAACGGTATCGGGAAAAATTAGAGAAAATTATAACTATCATCAGTGCCTATCCAAATTTAAAAATTCATGGTTTTGAAACAGGATTGCATTTCCTACTAGAAATTCATACGGATGAAGCTGAAGTACGCCTGATTGATCGTTTAAAAGCCCATAAAATCAATCTATCTTTACTTGACTCAAAAAGCAAAAATCTCTACCCATACCCCACACTCGTCATCGGGTACTCTGGGATTCCCCTAGAATCCATCGAAAATCATATGAAACAACTGATCGATGTTATCTTCAAGAAAAAATGAGCCAAACTGGCTCATTTTTTAATTATGTCTTAGTTTATTCACTTTTCGTTTCCATTTTTTCAGTGTGAACCCAAAGCGTTCCGCAAGTCGTTTCTTTAATGATTTAAAGAAATCAGCAAAGAGAATCCATACGATATAAATAATGAGAAGATAATGAATGATATGAACGAAGGGGGCTTCAATGCGGAGGAATGAGGGTTGATCAAAATAGTAAAGAGCAATCATTCCTAGCAAGCCTAAATTGATCAGTGTTTTCATAAGAAGATAAACCCCAACAAAGCGAAGAGAAAAACATAGAAGATATTGAAGCGCATCGTTCTTTTGATGGTTTGTTTAATTTCTTGGGGGATCTGAACATTCTGTTTTTTACGGATGAAGAGAAGAATGGTCCATAAAACATTCATGAAAAGCCAGAATATACCCAGTCCAAGGGTGATATAAAACATCATGATGGGACACCTCCGAAGATTTTCTCGTATAATGCGAGAAGCCAGTCAACACCTTGGCGTAAAAGCGCTAAAATCTCATCGAAATGGATAAACGCTTTGACGGTTTCCCATTTTTGTACGAGATTGATCTCGTTGATCCACGTGCTTAAATCATTGAGTTCATACACATTGACTAGATAGATCAAGCCAACGAGAGAAGCTGACAAGACCACGTAATTAAGCAAACGATTGAAGGCCAAATAGTTGAACGTAAACCCACGCTTATGAGCGCGAACAAACGCTCTTAAGTGGTCATGATCGTGCTTATCTTTCATCTCACAGTAAGGACAACGGATCAGTTGCTTGGGGTAATCATGATATTCAGAGACTTTGCATTTGGTGTAACCCCATTGCATCCGTCTTAATATGCGCTGCCACTGGCTAGGAGAAGGTCGACCTATTTGTTCTGGATCCTTGATGAATAATGCTTTTTTCATCGTCTTTTGATAGTAGTTGGGGAATATTTCTATCGGCTTTGTCTTTTCATCAATTTCAACACCAGTTGAACTTTTTTTATGGATGAAGATGTTATTATCGACGAAGTAACTGATGGGCTTTTGTGATAACTTATAGGTTGCACGATAGGGGTGACCTTCTTGAATGAGGGTGTGAATGATGACGGCAAGATGGAATCGTGTCGTCTGTTTTGAGTTGGGATCGTAGGGGATATTCTTTGGAATCTCTGGCGCGAGTTCTTCAAGAAGTGGATCATCGATGATGGCTTTATGGGACTTTTCAAACTCAAAAGAGACCACAGGTTCTGTGGGTTTGAGTTCAAAAGGTTTCTCCTCTTTTATTTTAACTTTGGGAACTTTGGGTTCTAAAGGTGAACGGATAAGGTCCAAATCTCTTTGTCGCTGTTCTTCGGCGATTCTTCTTTTTTCTTCCTCTTTTTTGCGAGCTTCCTCTTCAAGCATTTTTTGATATTGTTGATAATGTGTCATCAAATAATACTCTTGAGGTAAATATTCATCCTTTTGGAATGCCATCGGAACGATGGTTTGATCGCTTGTTCCAAGGAGGACAGGATCAGGCAAATAGGGATGAAAATGTTGATCGACAAAGATTTCGGATAGTTCAACAGGTGATTTAATCTTTTCAAGCGTCTTAAACATGTGAGAAATCTCTTTAGCCATGATCAGTTTCGCTTTTTCTGTGACCTTTAATTTACCTAATCTATTTCCTTTGAGTAAGGTCGTGACACGGTAAAGGTGCGGAAGTGCAGACACGGTATAACCAATGATCTTTTGATCTTGCATGATCCAAAGTTTAGGCATCGGGATGAATCGAAGACGTCTTTTTGTGGAATCAGCAGAAAGAGCCTCTATCCGCTCGATAAGTCGATATTTATCGATCAGTTTAGGATCGAAGAAGTAGGCGAGATCTTTCGATTTTTTAAGTGTATATAACTTCCCCATAATTGTCTCATCATAGACATAATTTTCATCGACGATAATCGGTTTCTTATGGGTTTCATATTTGACATATTTACGTGAAATCTGTTTAAAGTAATCGACAAGATAATCATAATCTTTGGTTTGTTCTCTTGCACAAATCGGACATTTCTGAAAATGATTGGGATAAAAATGGGTTTTATCCTTTCGACACTTCTTTAAACTCTCCTTAAGGAGTTTTAATTTCTCTACCCATTCCTCTGTCGTGGGACGATCAATGTCGGAAAGTGCATGCTTTGCAAAGGCACGATTAAAGAGTTCTTGAATGTATTTGGGTAATAGGGAGAAGGGAAACGCATTTTTCGGCGGTGTGATATTCCCGTTCAAGGTATTATAAGGAAATATCTCGTGTTCCATATTGTAGTTAATCGCGTTTCCATCAAAGCCTAAGGTGCCCTTAATACGCGCAGAAAAGGGATGGACACCCATCATAAGGATCTGAAAGATTAAGATGGCTAAGCCATAGTTGTCATGATTGGGAATACGCTTGACTTCCACTGAACTCTTTTTCTTCGCATCAATGACTTCAGGAGGTGTGTAGTCTGGGGTGAAGACTTTACAATGAAACAAGCGATTGTTCGCGGTGACCTGGAATGAATCAGTGTCAACAAGACCGATCTCAAAGCCAGGATAGACAAAGAAATCAGAAGTGTTTATATCACCAATCACGGTGTTATTTTGATGCAAGAATCCCATGACCTTGGCAAGATTAATGGCGATAACCACGCGGTCATAGTAGGTGATATTAGGAAATTTCGCTTTTTGTAACCCGGGCGTAATGACGTGAGAGAGCTGATTCTTCGCTTGAACACGCCGCATGACATATCCTACGAAACGATGGAACTCATCATAAACCACATAGCTTGGCCAAGCGATGATGGTAAGCCCATTATAGTCTAAAAGACCAGGCTTCTGATTCACCATGGCTTTAATCTTATCTTCGATATCCGGCATGCGTTCTAACGCACGGTCAGTGTAAATCTTGACCAAGATGTTTTGGTTTTTGGCAAGTTTATAGACACTGCCTTCACCACCACTTCCTAGCGGCTTCGAATCATCGATTAAGATTTTCGATCCATCCTCGAGGAAATATTTCTTCATAGGTCTCCTAATGAAATAAATAACAAGGTCTTATCATCATCGGTTTTCTTAGAAATGCGCTCAGAATTTAAAAAGCGAACGAGTGCAGCTTCAACATCTTTTTGATGATAATTCTCATGAGAAAAAACTTTAAAAAAGGGATCATAAAATAGTTTAGATACGACTTTATCTTTCGCAGAAATCGAGATCGATTCAATACCATCACTCATGAGTGCCACTTCTGGAAAAAAACCAGAAATTTTATCATAGATGCCTTGTTCAATGGATGATTCATCACAAACCGAAAAGGTGGCATTGGCGTATTCACCACGCTGTTGTTCGGCGATGACTTGATAATCATCATTAAGACGTCCAATCATGGAACAATCCCCGACCTGACCATAAAACTGACGATCTCCTATAGACACGAAGACAAGAAGTGTGGCATTTAAGTCTTTAATGTGGAGTTGATGTTGGCTTGCTGTCATGAGGAGTACATCATAAGTTTCGACATAGCCCTCTTTGATCAAGAGAATTATCTCATCATCACTCATCTTAGGATCGAGCATCTTTTCTAAGTAATCGACGACGAAAGAAGAGGCCGTTTGGCTTCCGATTTCTGCAGCTTTTGCACTTCCCATCCCATCGGATACACAAGCAATGATGCCAAGGTTTTCCGGGAGGACGCGGTAGGCATGAGAATCATGACAGGGCGTATCAGAACTCAAATGAGATGTACCTACAACAGAGGCACCATAGACTTTAACCAAGACTAAACCTCAAATTCAAAGACATCATCACTTGGCTTTTCAAGTTTGATCGTATCACCAACACGGCTTGAAGAAACAGATGATAATGATGAAGATACCCATTGGAAGAGCTCCTTAAAGTTGAGTCCATTGAGTTTAAAGACACGGTCATGAGATCCTGCGATTTGACGTAAGCGTTCAATATTGGCATTTTCAACACCGATACCAAAGAAAATAACCTTCTTACCAGCAATTGCATTTTGGAGCATCGAGGATGCTTCCATGACAGAGTCTGTAGGTTCACCATCGGTGATGACAAAAAGCCAGGGACGATAATATGAGATACCTGCGGTACGGTATTCGTTTTTTCTGTTTTCAATGTTTCTAAGTGCCGTCACAATCGCTTCACCCATAGGAGTCATCCCATTCACTTTGAGTTCAGGTGCTTGTGATTCAGAAACGGTAGCGAAATTCTGCAACACTTGGACCGATTGTCCGAAGGAAATGACGGATAAATCCACACGAACTGACGCGAGGTCATCATCCCTCAAGGCAGCATATAAGGCAAATACACCTTCATTGAGTTGGTTAATCGGATTTCCTGTCATGGAGTAGGAGGTATCAAGCAGTAAAACGACAGGGCAACGCGGTTCGGGATTATCGAGCAATGCTTCATCGACAACCTCTTTTTCAAATTCGAAATCGTTTTTAAAATCGTTCATACATAAACCCCTTTCTATGTTATAGAATGAATAATAAAAGTATGGATAAGATGAGTGCTTTTAAACTGTATTTGGTCTTAATATAAACCAAAAGTGCAGAAAGCACGTAGACCATCATAAACCCCATGTGATAAAGATCAAACCCTTGACTTGAGTACCCTAAAACAAGGGCATAAAGTCCTAATGCGATAAAAAATCTAATGACATAAACCATAGGAAAAGCAAGTTTCATTTTAGTGATTTGATACGCATAAACTAAAATCCCTGCGATGTATAACACCATAAGCATGGATGATAATGTGTAAAGACCATAGACGAGATAGGACTGATTTGCCATGGAAGAAGCAAACACACCATCACCAAAAAGATAACCAATAATTCCATAATGGAAAGGTATGTCTAGGAATAGGGTTGCTGCTTGAACCGCTAAGACGACGAGAGCTGAAAAAATAAACACTCTGAAAAAGCGGGAAATATCTAGGACAGCATGACGTTTACCAACTGTATAATGATATAAATTTAGGTTAAGAATGCTAAAAAAAACGATTTGAACACCGTAAATAACTTCACTTTGATAGAGCCCCGGAAATGTCGATCCAAAAAACGTTTGGTTCCAAGAAGACTCATCAAAAAATAAGCGTAAGTAAAAAGCCCCCCAGAGGATTGCACCGATGAGAATCTTATTGACATTACCAATGACTGGATTCTTTTGCATGTCATACCTTCCCCATCACAAAATCTTGTTCATATTATATCACACATCTTTGTTAGATGTGTTTAAGATTGAAGAACTCGAGGTAAAGACGTACTGATGATTGTTAGAATGATTATTATCCTGTATAATGTGTTTTGTAGAAGAAAGGGATTCCTATGTCAGAAAATAATGGACTCGCATTATTTAAATCGCTCCTGATCAACGATTATGGTGAAGATATAACACGACAAATCTTTGAAAATATCAAAGGGAATCGTGTCGTCTCTTTTCGTGTTAATTCTTTGAAAACGACAAAAGATGATGTGAAACGCATGCTAAATCATCATCATATTCATGTTCTAGATGTTCCCTGGTATGAAGACGCCATGATCTTAATCGAAGGTGATGAGCGCGTTTTAGAACAACTTGAAATCTATCACAAGGGCGATATTTATCTGCAAAGTTTATCCTCAATGATTCCACCGCTTGTCTTAAATCCAAAACCAAAAACTGATATTTTAGATATGGCAGCAGCTCCAGGAGGTAAGACCACACAAATCGCATCACTGACGCATAATCAAGCCTTTATCACCGCGTGTGAAGCACAACCCATACGGGCAGAGAAGCTAAAATATAATTTGGAAAAACAAGGGACAAAAAATGTCCAGCTTATCATCAATGATGCACGAAGACTTGATGATTTTTTCAGGTTTGATCAAATCTTACTCGATGCCCCATGCAGTGGTAGTGGCACCATTCTCATCGAGGATGAAAAAACGTATCACTATTTTTCGGATAAACTCATTCAAAAATCTCACGAAACACAGGTGGCTTTGCTCGATAAAGCCTTACGATTATTAAAGTCAGGTCAAACGATGGTTTATTCGACATGCTCCATCTTAAGAAAAGAAAATGAAGATGTCATCCAAAAAATGATGAAAAAGCATCCCATCGAACTGTTACCCATCGAAGGACTAAAAAGTGATGATATGATGACATTACCTTCAACACTTCATCACGTGATGTTAATCGCCCCATCTTCACACTATGAAGGCTTCTTTATTGCCAAGATAAAGAAAAAATAAAAAGGGCATCCATGACTGGATACCCAAGGCCATTCTCTGGCCTTTTTTTATGCGTTTTCGAAGATAGCGACTATGGGAATCAAGAGGAAAGCAAGCCATGAAATATGGAATGCGTTCGCAAAATAACCGACAGAGAAGAAGATAATGACTGCAAAGAAGGGCATAAGTGCCGTAAGTCTAAACTTATCAAAGAAGATAATTGCAAAGATGGGGATTCCCAAAAAGACTTGCCAAGCCCATGGCCAACCATTGAAAATAAAACCAAGCGCCAAGAATGCTGCGACTGTAGAAAGAACAATGCCTGTCATGATAAGCGCACGCTTGCGATCATGAGCATTCATTAAACCAAATTCAAAGCGCATATCACCAAGAATTAAACTCATGCCAACGGGAAGAATAAATCCTAATGCACCATATCCCCAGGAACCATAAACATAACCCATATAGAGATAAAAGGCAATAGCGAGTGCAAATGAAAGTTCATAGGCGATCATCTTAACAAGATTCTTTTCAAAAAGGATACCAAGCATGGGAATGATCAAGAAAACAAGCCAACCTGGATTCCATAGGTTGTAATAAAAACCTAAGAATAAGAAAGCAATGGTAGCAACAAAAGGTGAAATGGCAACGGGTAATTCTTTCGCTTTTGTGAAGAGTAGAATCGCAACCATCGGTATGGATAAGAAGACCAGCCAACCTGGATGCCAAAGGTCAAATCCCCAACCAAGGATCAGAAAAGCGATGACCGATAAGAAAGGCATTAATGCGACAAGTCCTTCTCTAAGGCGTGTCTGCAACATGATAGCGGTCATGGGTATAGCTAGGAACACCATCCATCCTGGATGCCAAAGATCGGCATAAAATCCTAAAATGAAGAATGTAAGAAGACTTATAAACGGCATCACTGCGATAATCTTAGTCTTAATATTCTTTTCTTTTTTTCGTTGAAGAGTATCTCTCAATTCATCGACGACATCCTTGGGTTCCCCTAGCATGTCACAGACCTCTTCATCGGATTTCCCTGATGCCAAAGCATCATCATAAAGCTGACTGTAATCATTGACAATGTCATCGATGTCCTTTTGGGATGCTTGATATTCTTTTAGAACTTCTTTTAATGCATTTAAATACTGTTGTTTCATGAACGATTCCCTCCTAACAATGTAAAGACTCCTTGAAGAAATGAACGCCATTCGGTTTCATACTCGTTGAGTTTCTTTTTTCCATAATCGGTGATACGATAATACTTACGCGGTGCACCAATATTGGTCGTTTCAGTGTACGTCTCAAACATACCTTGACCCGTAAGTCTTCTTAAAATGGGGTAAACTGTGTTCTCGTTGACATCAATCTCTTTTGATAATGTTTCAATCACTTCAAAACCATACATATCATGATCGGAGATAATGCTCAAGATACACATTTCGAGAATGCCTTTTTTGAATTGTGTATTCATGTGATCCTCCTTACTGTGTTTGACACACTACTAGAATACACCATTACTGTGCGAAACACAATACCCAAAATGAAAATTGTGAAAAAAAACGGGATTATCTTGTTTTTCCCCCTATAAATGTGATACTATATCACCAAACAAAGAAAGGTGATTTCAATGTTTAATTCAAAAAATGCTGTTTACTATTATTATTATCGGAGATAAGGGACTGCGAAGGCATTCCTTTTTCTGGTATGAAGGAACAGCCAATTCATGACTAAACATCATCCTTGGGGTTCCTCAGGGATTTTTTTATTTCAAAATTGAGGAGATGACATTATGATTGTCCAGATGAAAAAAGGGTCGACTAAACGCGAGTACGACAAAATTGTTGAATTTTTGCAAGCAAAGAAGTTAGAAATTAAAGATGTCTCATCGGACGAAGTCCGTGTGTTTGGGATTATTGGGGATACATCCTCTTTGGATCCTTCAGATTTATATGCGTTTGAAGGGGTAAAAGAAGTCACACGTGTTTCGACTCCTTTTAAGAAGGCAAGTCGAAGTTTTAAAAAACATGATACGATAATCAAACTGGGGGATGACATCGAAATTGGTGGTGACCAGTTTGTGGTCATGGCAGGACCCTGTTCTGTAGAATCCGAAGAACAGCTACGAACGATTGCCAAAGGCGTGAAAAAGGCAGGCGCCCATCTTTTAAGAGGTGGTGCATATAAACCAAGAACATCTCCGTATGCGTTTCAAGGATTGGAGATTGAAGGATTAAAACTACTTAAAAAAATCGGAGAAGAAACCGGGTTGAAAATCGTCACCGAGATTCCCTCTGCAGATTTATTACCCGTATTTGAAGAATATGTGGATGTCATTCAGGTCGGGGCAAGAAATATGCAAAACTTTCATCTACTCAAGGCGTTAGGCAAATCAACAAAACCCATTTTGTTAAAGCGTGGATTGTCTGCCACGATTGAAGAATGGTTAATGAGTGCCGAATATATCATGGCTGGTGGAAATGAACAGGTTATTTTGTGCGAACGCGGCATTCGCACGTATGAAAAATACACAAGAAATACACTGGATATCAGCGCGGTTCTCGCCGTCAAAGAATTATCACATCTTCCCGTTATTATCGATCCATCGCATGCAGCAGGTCGTTGGAATATGATCGAAAAACTCTCGTTAGCCTCACTTGCTGTCGGTGCGCATGGACTCATTGTTGAAGTCCATCATGATCCCGAACATGCACTTTCTGATGGGGCACAAAGTTTAAAGATCAAGAAATTCCAAACGATGATGGAATCTTTAGAAAAAGTAGCTGATGTGCTTGGGATGAGAATGAAATGAAAATCTTTATCGTTGGTTTAGGATTGATCGGTGCATCCTATGCCGAAGGGTTGCACATGGCAGGTCACGAAATTTATGGCTATGATCAAAATCCTGAATGGGTAGAAAAAGGGATTCGACTTGGATTTTTGCATCAACAGTCAACACTCGATAAGATAGGTGACGTTGATTTAATCATTTTGGCACTCTATCCCAAAGATAATGTTCAGTTTGTCATGCATGAACAACATCGCTTTAATAAGGGTCAAGTTTTGTCAGATGTCAGTGGGACGAAAACCTGGATGATGACAGAGATTGAAAAGATATTAAAACCTGGTATATCTTATACATCGATGCATCCCATGGCAGGTAGAGAAACCTCGGGATTTAATCAACGACATAAAGAGATGTTTCATAAAGCCAATTTGATGGTCGTTAAAGGATCACGAAGTGTCGATCATGATGAAGTTCTTTTGAACATCATCAAAAACGATCTGAAATTTGGTAAACTATTAGTGACAGATGCAAAAACACATGATCAATTAGTGGCCTTTACTTCTCAGTTAACACACGTGATCGCAGTCTCCTTGATGCATACCGATCCACTCGAACATACCAAGGAAGCAACAGGAGATTCTTTTAGGGATTTAACTAGAATCGCAAAGATCAATGAAGTGATGTGGAGTGAACTCTTTTTAGAAAACAAAGAGGTGCTTCTCCATACGCTAGATCTTTTTGAAAATACACTTAATCGTGTTAAAAAAATGATCCAGGAGAATGATCAAGCATCACTCATGATGTTTTTAAAAGAAGCGAAAGAAAAGAGGAAATCCTTTGATCTCAATTAGTATGGCAGATTACGAGATTTATCTCGAATCCAACATCATTTATCATCTTCCAGAACACCTCAAAAAAATCTATCAAGGCCGAGGTCTTTTTGTCATTACTGATCGGCACGTCTATGACTTGTATCATTTAAAGTTAGCACATATTTTGAGCGAGTACCAAGTTCAATTCGTGGTCATCGAACCTGGTGAAAAGAGCAAATCCTTTGAAGCATACCGTAATGTCATCGATACTTTAATCGAAAAAGGGATTAAACGTACGGACCTTATTTTAGCCTTTGGTGGTGGTGTCGTGGGTGACTTGGCGGGGTTTGTTGCTTCTACACTTTATCGTGGAATACCTTATGTTCAAATTCCAACGACATTGTTAGCACAAGTCGATAGCAGTATTGGTGGAAAAGTAGGGATCGATTTACCCACAGGAAAAAACCTCATTGGGGCGTTTTATCAACCTAAACTCGTCATCATTGATCCAGAGTTATTACTAACCTTATCGGAAAGAGAATATCATAACGGACTTGCAGAGATGATCAAAGCGGGTCTGATTGGTGATAAAAAACTCTATCAATATCTGTTAACCCATGAACGCGTTAGAGAAACTGAGATTGCTTCGGCAATTCAAGTTAAAAGAGAAGTGGTGTTAAGTGACCCTTATGATCATGGAGATCGCATGAAACTCAATTTTGGTCATACTTTTGGTCACGCGATTGAAAAGAAACATCACTATGAAACCTATCTTCATGGCGAAGCGATCAGTTATGGTATGCTGATCGCACTAGAGATTGGCATCATGATGAATGAAACCAAACCTGAACTCTTTGATGAAGTCAAAGCGCTACTTCTTGAGAGAAAACTCATCAAAGAACCCCTACTAGCAAAAGAAGACTATAAAGATCACATCATCCATGATAAGAAAATGACCGCTGAAGGATTGAAGTTTATCGTGGTTCCTAAACCTGGTGAAGCTAAAATCGTGATTCTAAAACCCGAGGATTTATTATGAATGTAACGATCGATCCAAAACCACTCAAGGGAAATCTTTCAGTCATTTCTTCAAAATCATTGTCACATCGTTACGTCATCGCTTCAAGTTTAGCGGATGGATTGAGTCGAGTTCATCATGTCTTAGCATCAGAAGACTTAGTCGCAACCAAAGAAGCACTCTCCCATTTTGGGATTTCATTTGACGGTGATTTCATTTATGGTGGACTCAAAGAGTATGATCAAAAAGTGATTGATTGTCATGAATCGGGATCCACATTACGATTTTTGATTCCTCTGGCCATGCTATTTGAAGAAAAGATTACCTTTATTGGCCAAGGAAGACTCCCGTTACGTCCTCTTGATGTCTACAAGGATGTATTTTTAAAGAAACATCTCACATTTGAACAGCCAGTTAACCAAGAATTACCATTAACCGTTAAAGGTCCACTGAAGCCTGGACGTTATCAAGTGAGAGGTGATGTCTCTTCACAATTCATCACAGGATTGTTGTTTGCCTTACCTCTTCTAAAAGAAGATTCTGTGATCGAGATAACAACACCTCTAGAATCGAAGAGTTATATCGATTTAACACTCGATGTGTTAACCTCTTTTGGTATTAAGATTATTGATGTCCCGCCATTCTATTACGTTCCAGGAAATCAAACCTATCAAGTTCGTGAATCCTCGGTCGAAGGTGATTATTCGCAAGCAGCATTTTTCATGGTCGCCGGTGTGTTATCGGGACCTATATGTTTAAACAATCTTTATGATCAATCGAAACAAGGTGACAAAAAGGTTACATCCATCCTGCAACAGATGGGTGCTACATTAGTTTTTGATAATATGAATCATCAAGTCACCATTTATCCTTCACAGACACACGGGATTGAGATTGATCTTTCTGATATTCCGGATTTGGGTCCCATATTGATGGCACTTGCAGCAGTTTCTCAAGGAACCACCCATTTCACCCATGCAAAACGACTCCGTGTTAAAGAATCCGATCGCATTGAATCCATGGAAAAAGCACTCCGATTATTAGGAGTTCACGTGACCTCAACAGAGGATGAAGTATGGATAGAAGGTAGAGAATCTCTTTTAGGGGATGTCGTATTAGATGGATGTAACGATCATAGAATTGTCATGGCACTCGCCATTTTATCCATAAAGGCTTCAGGGAAAATCACTATCACTGGTGCTGAAGCAATTGAAAAATCATACCCAACATTTTTTGAAGACTATCGTCACTTAGGAGGATGCATTGATGAATCTTGAATCGTTAAGACAAACCATCGATCAGATTGATGATGACATGATGGTTTTATTTAAACGCAGAATGGCCGTTAGTCAGCAAATCGGTGAAGTTAAAAAAGAACTGAATCTTCCTGTTTTTGATCCATCACGTGAACAAATCATCCTAGAGAAGCGTAGAGCAGCACTTCAAGATGATCGTTTATGGCCCTTTTATGAATCCTTTTTAAAACATGTATTTCATTTATCGAAGGAGCAACAACGCTAATGGACCGTTATGGTTTGATTGGTCAGAACATCGGATACAGTAAATCACCACTCATCCATCAATTTATGGCAAAAAAACTAGGGTTTGAGCTCCAATATGACCTATTAGACATGGATGAAAAAGATATCCCTCACCTCTTTAAACATTTAAGACGTGGGGTGTTTAGAGGTTTCAATGTCACGATTCCTCATAAACAAAGTGTGATGCGCCATATCGATATTCTTACCCCTAAGGCACGACGCATCCAAGCGGTGAATACTATCTATATGAAGGGTGAACAGATCGTAGGAGACAATACAGATTACGATGGCTTTTTAGGATTGTTGACGTACCATCATATCGATGTGAAAGCCAAACGCGTCTATATTTTAGGATCAGGAGGCGCAGCAAAAGCAGCATATATCGTCTTGGAAGATTTAGGTGCCCACGTCACGGTAGTCACCAGAAATAAGCCCGAAGAAATAAAGATGTTCAAACGGGTCATCACGTATCAAGACATCAAAGAAGAGGATGTCGATCTATTTATCAATGCAACCCCGATTGGGACATATCCTAAAAATCAAGAATCCGTGTTACCAAAACAATTAGTTAAAGATAAGATAGTGATCGATTTAATTTATAATCCCGAAGTTACCACATTGATGCAAGATGCCAAAAAAGCGTATAACGGGTTGATGATGTTGATCATTCAGGCTTTAAAGAGTGAGGAGATTTGGTTTAATCGAACCATAGAACTCACAGATACATGGCTAAAAGAGTTAAAGGAAGTGATCTATCATGAATAGTTACGGAACGTTATTTAGAATAACCCTATACGGTGAATCGCATCAACCCGCCATTGGTGTGATTATTGATGGTATGCCAGCAGGGATAACTATCGATCATCGTTTGATTGATCAAGATATGAAGAAAAGACAACCCGGTGCGATTGGAACGACACCACGAAAAGAAGCGGATGAAGTCAACATACTTTCAGGTGTCTTCAACGGAAAAAGCACGGGGTCGCCGATTCATTTGATGATTGAAAATACCAATATCAAGAGTCAAGATTATGAACACTTAAAGAATCATCCCCGCCCGGGTCATGCTGATTTTGTTGCAAGTAAGAAATATCATGGCTTTCATGATTATCGAGGAGGAGGACGTTTTTCAGGACGCTTAACCGCGGCGATTGTAGCTGCTGGAGCTGTTGCTAAAATGGTGGTACCCTTTAAACTTTCTCATGAACTTGTTCAACTAGGAACGTTAACCGACATGACAAAAATTGACGAATACTTACTTAGCATTGCTGAGCAAAAAGACTCTGTTGGTGGGATTATCGAAGTGAAAGCTTTAGGTCTTCCCGTGGGTCTAGGTGAACCTTTCTTTCAGAAATTAGACGCTGAAATTGCGAAAATGATGTTTTCTATTCCATCTGTCAAAGGGGTTGAATTTGGGTTAGGGTTCCGTGGGATAGATTTCATGGGAAGCCAAACCAATGATTTGATCATTGATCAAGAGGGTCGAACCAAAACCAATCATAGTGGGGGTGTCACAGGGGGGATTTCTAATGGAAACGCATTGGTCTTCCGTGTCATGATTAAACCGACTTCATCGATTGGAAAAGGTCAAGAAACCTATGATTTTAGAGAAGGGAAAGTCACTGAACTTTTGATTGGTGGTCGTCATGATGTGGCCATCGCTCGAAGAGCGGGAATCGTCTTAGAGAATGCACTCGCCATCGTACTCGCGGATCAATACTTAATT
>CALMNM010000132.1 GCA_937868795.1 uncultured Acholeplasma sp. | reverse complement strand
TATTATTCCCTGCAATTTTCTACGGTGGACTCATATCCTTATCGTTTGCGTTTGTCTACGATAGAGATAATACCTTGCGTTTCTTTAAATTGAAAGCGAAACTTCCTGTTTTAGAGGATACGACCAAACTACGTGAATGACGATTTGAATTTCTTTATTCATCTATGTTAAGATAGAGTTAAGAACACCTAACCTAATTAAAGAGAGGAATACGTATTCATGGACCAAAGACCTAAGGGATTTAAATACACCAAGGCACATGTGATTTATTTAAGCGTGTGGAAAGATGGGTCATGGGATGAAGGACGTCTTGATCCTAATGACCAATTCACCATCTCTGGTTTATCCACAGCACTCCATTACGGACAGGAATGTTTTGAAGGTTTAAAAGCGTATCGGAGAAAAGATGGAAGAGTCCAACTCTTTCGTGTCATTGAAAACGCAAGACGTTTCCAAACGTCATGTGAACGCTTAATGATGCCGGTTTTCCCGGTTGAACGTTTCATTGAAGCAGTTAAAATGACTGTTAAAGCGAATGAAGACTTCGTTCCAGCTTATGGTTTTAAAGATTCGTTATATATTAGACCTTTTATGATAGGGATTGGGGATAATTTAGGACTGCGTCCTGCACCTATGTTCTTATTCTCCATTATCGTATCACCTGTAGGATCCTATTTTAATGGTGAAGTAAAACCTGTGGATATGATCACGACCGATTATGATAGAGCTGCACCCAATGGGATGGGACACGTCAAGGTGGGAGGAAACTACGCAGCTTCCTTAAAATCTCAAGTAGAAGCAAGAAGAGCAGGATACGCTGATTCCATCTTCCTAGATCCTAAAACACACACCAAGATCGAAGAAGCTGGGGCTGCCAATTTCTTTGGGATTACCAAAGATGGCACCTATATCACTCCAAAATCTCCCTCCATTTTAAATAGTATTACGAATCGTTCTTTGAAATATCTCGCTAAAGAAGTATTAAACATGAAAGTCATCGAAGGAGACATCTATATTGATGATCTATCTCATTTAGAAGAAGCGGGGGCTTGTGGCACAGCAGCCATGATCACCCCGATCGCATCCATAACCCATCATGAAAAAAAACACATCTTTCCCTATCATGACCACATGGGACCTTATACAAAAAAACTTTATGACCTCTTATCCGGAATACAATACGGGGATGTTGAAGATCCGCTTGATTGGGTAACCATCCTCTAAGAGAGGTGTTCTTCCATGATTAAAAAGTACTCAAAACTAGTGGATTGGATGAAACGATACCATAAGATTTTAACGGCTGTTTTTTCAGTCGTTTTTATTTTGATTAACTATTTGATCATGCGTTATCTCGTGATGTATGATCGTACTGCGTGGTCTCATTTAATGTATATTCCCATTATTTTTGCTGGGGTAATCTTGGGTCCCTGGGGAGGATTAATTATGGGTATCCTTGCAGGGATTGTCGCAGGGCCTTTTATACCAATCAGTGATCAACCATTGATCAGACAATTTTGGGCTGACTGGATCTTTCGTATGACCATAATGATTCTGGCTGGTCTTTTGGCTGGTGCTTTTGGTAATCTCTATCAAAGAACTCGACAACAGGTCTTTGATCTTAGATTGCGTCATAGTGATTCTTTACTACTCAATATAAATGCCTTAGAACAAATGACTCTAGAAAAGAAGAAAAGTTATACCTTTGTATCAATCATCATTGCCAATGGCGATTCCATTTGTGAGGTGGCGGGTTATCATGCCTATTATGAGTACTTAAGATTGGTTGAAAAAGAACTACTTTCCTATGATAAAGACATCAAACTCATCCAACCTAAACCCAATCATTTATGGGTCATTAAACCAACAGGTGACCTAATGAAAGATATTGATCAGATGCTTCATATATTACACCAGTCAGCGACTATCTCTGACCAAAGACTTTTTGTGGATTACTCGTTAGGTTTTACTCAAAAAAAGCACGTTCAAGATACCAAACTTGCCAATTATTTCATTCATTCCGATATCGCAGCAAAAGAAGCGCGAATGAAAAATTTAACGCATATGATTTACAATGATTTTGATACACTTCGACTTTTATCCTATGAATTACTCACCGAGTTCCAAGAAGCATTATATGATGGTTCTCTTTATTTGAATTATCAACCTAAATTTGATCTTAAAACAAAAAAGCCTTCTGGACTAGAAGCACTCATTCGCTGGAACCATCCGACACGTAAAATGATTCGACCTGATCAATTTATTAGCGATGTGGAACAAACCAATATGATTCATGAGATGACACAACAAGTCTTTCGTTGGTCACTTGACTGTCAAAAGAAGTTGAATGAAAAAGGGGTGTTCCTTCCAATCTCCATCAACATATCGACACGAAATTTTTATGATGAAGCGTTTTTTTCCAAAATGATGACGATTCTTAAGGAATATGATGTCAAACCTAAGTATGTCGAACTTGAGATTACAGAGACCGTATTGATGGAAAATCCTGAGATGAGTAAAGCCATATTGGAACTCTTCGCCAATGAAGGATTTAAGATCGCGATTGATGACTTTGGTAAGGGGTACTCCTCATTGGCTTATCTCGCTCAATTCCCAATTAATATCATCAAAATCGATCGTATCTTCACACGACAGATCTTGATCAATCCTACCACACAACATATCGTCAAAGCGACGATTGATCTAGCAAAACAATTGGGATATGAAGTACTGATTGAGGGAATTGAAGATAAAGAAACTGCTGATCTTTTGGAAAGACTGGGGTGTCAGAGTGCTCAAGGGTATTATTTCATGAAACCAAAGAGTGAAGGGGAAATCATCACTTACCTATTACAATATAAATAAGGGAATCCCACCGGATTCCCTTTTAGTTTGTTTCAATGAAGTGATAGCGATAGTTTTTTGATTCAAAGGATGTTTGTTTTTCTGATGTTTCAAAGACGGCTAAGATGATAACAATTAAGACACTATAGGGGACTGCATATTGAACATTATCAATGAGTCCATGTGCTTGACTGGCCAGATAACCAATCAAGAAAAGAAATTTTTCTAATGTTGGGTGTTTGAAGACATATTTTGCAATCTGGAAGTAGTGAATTAAAAGTGCAATCAAACCAAAGAGTCCCATCGCTGCTAGTGCTTGGATGAATGTACTATGGTACATAAAGATACGATTCCCAAAGAGGTTCCCATTTGGATAGAGATTAATCGACATCCATCCTCCTCCAAAGAGCGGATATTGTTTGAAGATATCTAACCCAAAGGTATAGATATCAATACGTCCACTAGAAAACTCGTTTAAATTATCACTGAAAGTTTCCATGAAGAAATCCCACCAGATGTAGAAGACTTCACGTACTTGATAAGCAATGAAAGCTGAGATTGCCAAGAAAATTAACCCATGGAATAAATGCTTTTTATTTCCTCTAAAGAAGAAGAATAACATCACACCAAGAAGAACGACTGCATAACCGATGATTCCTCCGCGTGACTTGGATAAGATGACCACCGCTGTAGGAAGCAACATCAAAAACCATAAAAGATACGTTTGAGGCTTTTTAAAGATGAAATAAAGATAACTTGGGAAGGTTAATGCAATATAGAAACACATATCATTAATATTTGCCCATCCTAAATTTCTACCCCATCCTGCATAGATCCGGTGATAGACATCAAGCTGTGGATTTAAAAGATAACCACGGTAGAGATATAAGCCTACTTGAGCCGTCAACAGCAAATTGACAATGAGTAATATCTTGAATAAGTAATCAATATTTCCTTTGATGGTATTCGAATAAAATAAATAGACAGCAAAGTAAATGAAGCCCATCATCGAAACCATAATGCCTGAAACTTCAAAAGGTGTATAGATCAAAGGGATCACGTAACTTAATCCGATCAAGAAGAAACCCCAGAAGAATGTCTT
>CALMNM010000131.1 GCA_937868795.1 uncultured Acholeplasma sp. | reverse complement strand
TCCTGAGTTTATTAAAAACTTTCATGGAGAGTCGATTCCAGCATATCCTTATCCCACAGTTAGAGAATATTGGATGCCTAAGGAACAACCTTACAAAGTTTATTATTATAATATCCACCTTGATATGTATAACAGTGATTCGGAATTAGCTGATTTTATTGAAGAATTTAGAGGATTTGATACATATTCGGGTTACATCATTGATGCACATAAAATGGATATATTTAAAAAGTTCTTATTACAAGATGATATCAACATGTCGATGGAAAAAGAATTCAAAGACTCTGTCATTGGGTTTTTTTCAGGAGTTCATGAATGTGATACACTGGTCATAATCTCAAAATAATACTTGTTTTAAAGCCGATAGAATGGATAAAAATAAATATAGAATATTGTTACAATCACATAACCTATTATATAGCGCTAAAGAGCAAAGTTTAAGGGATACTGGTTCCTTAGTTCATATATCAGTAGAGAAAAAGATGGCTCTATTGAGAGCTAAATCATCAAAAGTATATGTATAAATTTCGGGACCTCTTTTCGGCACCATATTTAGAATAATTTATTTTTTAAGAAAGGCTATTGAGGTTCAATGGTCTTTTGTTTTTCATTCATTTGTATAAATAGATATGAGAAATCCTAATCATGTACTTCAAGTGAAAAGAGGGTATGTTGCATATGTGAATATCAAGGACAAAATGGATATACATGCTTAAAAAGTATATGACTTAAAGTAAAAAATGTATATAAGAAAGTCTACTCGTTTGACTCCTAATCTTTGACACACTATAATAATAAGTATTAACGAAAGGAGATAGGCTTAATTTTGCATTAGAACTTACTAACATCAAAAAAAGCCCACAACATCATATGTCATATTTAGTAGATTATGTAAACGTATCCACAACAGGCTTAGAAACATCCCCATATAAAGAAGCATTAGCGGGACTTAGAGCCAATGAAGCAAGATATTTTAAAACGAAATATAACGTAGAATTTATTACCGAAAAAGCATCTGAATCAACATCAATTATCCATTATGTAGATGAAATACTATTGTCTGAAAGAAATATTATCATTCAATCAAAACCTCTTGAAGTTGCACAACTTGATCTACCGGATATCCTTTGGACATATGTTTTTTATGAATCTGGTTTATCCGTTAATGTACTCTACCATAAAGCAGATCCCAAGAAAAGAGCGGTTGGATTCAAACTCTCATATGGTATGGAGATTCCGCTTGAATTGAGTAAATTTAAATTTGCAAGAATGAAATCAAAATTAGCAATTGAAATCAGAGGATCATTTTTCATCATAAAGAGACACTAGCTTAGCGTGTTGCTATGTTCCTATGGATAGTAGCGTTCCATGATAAAAAGAGACCTATAATAAAACTCTATGTATTCAATTTCGTTTTTTTAATGCCAAATTTCTATGATAGAATGAGTTTATAAGGAGTTGAACATATGTATCCCTTTTTGTTACCTGAAGTATTCGATTACACGATACCGATGTATGACTTGCTCGTCTTAATCGGAATTTTTCTGATGATTATTTATGTGATATATAGACTCGATCATTACGATGGATTTACGAAAAAACAAACCAATCGCATTATTTTATTGATTGTAATTAGCTTAGTCATTGCCCTTGCATTCTCATTCCTTTTAGATGGAATTTTTCACTCAATCCAAGAAGGCGAATGGACGTTTGGTACAGTTAGTTTCTTAGGGGCCTTGATTGGTGGTTTCACATCATTCTTGGTACTTATGAAATACTTTTATAAAGATAGCAACAAGGATATGAAAAAGATTGCCAATACACTCATTACAGGGGTTGTCTTAGCACACGCGGTGGGTCGAATTGGTTGTTTTTGTGCAGGATGTTGTTTTGGCATTCCAACGGAATCCTATCTTGGTGTACTATTTCCTTATGGACATGCACATGATATATACCCGGGAGAACATGTTTATCCTACACAACTATTTGAATCAGGATTTCTCTTTATTTTATTCTTTTTACTAAACAAAGTTTCAGCATTCAAGAATAAAGAACTTCAAGTTTATTTAGTGGGTTATGGCATATGGCGTTTTATGATTGAATTCATACGCGGCGACGAAAGAGGTGTTCTTATACCCCTATTTGAAACCGAATATAATGTTTTTCCCACCCCTTCACAATTTATCAGTGTGCTGATGATTGCATTAGGCGCTTATTTGATTATCCAATATAGACAGAAGAATAAAATAGTATCTTAACCTAAGTTTTGGCATTAATGGGCTTTTTATCCCCTACATAGAAAGCAAATCGATCAATGAAAAAACAACAAGTATTGACCTTTAAAGAAAAGATAATCATGATGATTTCGATCATAGGTGTGATCGTTTTTCAGTTTATCGATTTATCAAACTTGGGATACATGAAAGATGTTGACATGATTAGACATTCGCTGATTCGGTTAGTTTCAGGGATACTCTTGCTCTATTTGCTTATCAAATTCGGATATCAAAAAGTACTTCGGTTTAAAATGAATAAGAATGCTTTTTATGTCATGATTCCTGCTTTATTGATTGCTATTAATAATTTTCCTATCGTTAGCTTTCTTGATGGTAGAGCTCATTTAACAGAGCCGAATTATCGTGTCACACTCTTTTTGATCGAATGTTTTAGCATTGGTTTCTTAGAGGAATTAATCTTTCGTGGTATTCTTTTACTTTTTCTATACCAGGCATTAACCCACATAAAGTATAGAGTTTTCTTCACTATTGTGATTTCGTCAACGGTCTTTGGATTGATTCATATCACGAACTTATATGATGGTGCACCACTGTCATCGACATTACTTCAAATGGGGTATTCTTTTTTGATGGGGATTTTGTGGGCAACCATTTATATGAAAACTGGAAACCTATGGCTTTCGATGATCCTTCATGCGTTATATAATTTCTTTGGACAAGTCATGTTTTACTTGGGTGCAGTTGATGGCAGGTATGATCCAATCACGATTGTAGTCACTGTTATTTTAGCGACATTAGCCGCATCACAAGTTATTTTATTATTACGAAAAAATCAATTTGAGTTACAACTCACATTTGCAGTAAACAACAATGAAATATAATAACGCAATTGTCAAAGACAATAAGCAGTGAATAAATCAAAAATAAGATAGTGGGTTTTTATTGAATCCCGTAGAGATGTGTTATACTATCTAATATCAAGTACTTAAATTCGGGGGAGGAACTAATCGGGTTTATTTTTTAAAATACCACGTCTAGATTTTAAATGTTTTTAAGCATGTTTTATTAAATATTCCATTTGAAAGGACATATTCATGAAAAAATTCGTATTAAGTATTGTTGCATTTTCTATAGGTTCGATTGGAACCCTTCTTTGTATGTTGAATAGTTTAGAGATTGAAAGTATTTACACTAGAACTGGATTGTACGATAGTATGGCTACATATGAATATACGACTAATCCCTTGGTATTGGTGGGAGTCATCATTTTCTTCTTGATGGCAATTTTAGGCCTTTTATTCGCAATTAAATATGCTAAACTTAGCCAAAATGACCAAATATCTGGATAGATTAACGTTTTTCAGAAGCCATTAATTTAGTATCACTCTTTACGTATATCCAAGAAGCATCATTTGTTATCTGGTGATGTTTTTCTTTTTTAACGTTATAAATTACCATTCATAATGTCGAGATTTCACTGAGTCTTGCCTACATGTGTTACAATAGTAACAAAGAGTCGTGAAACATCTATGAAGTAAGCATAATATTGATTTCACAACCCGTATGATATTTAGAAAAGAGGAATCTTGATGAAATCCTTACTAAAAAAACCTTGGTTTTTAGGAACATTAATCTTTGGATTAACCATCCTTGTGTTTTTTATAAATCTATGGATTATGTCGCTTTCATTGGTCGCACCTTATGATGAAGATACGATTTTTAAGCTTGCGAGCAATTTTAGAAATGGTGGATTTATCGAAATATTTTCCTTTGTGTTAATGATTGTCTTTTACACATCGATTGCTCCAGTGCTCTTCACAGGGTTTAGCTTATTAAGAAAAAACGGTTGGGGAATACTCAGTGGGGTGATCTACTTTCTTGGTTATGCAATCACCTTAATCGTTTATCAAACCCTTTATCGCTCAATGACGATCTTTCAGATGGTTCTTGTTATTATCAGCATTATCTTAGTCCTCGCTATCTTCGTTTTATTTGTTTTAAGAAATAAGATCTATTTACTGAACAAAGGACTTCAAAAAGATGAGATCGAACTCAAATTAAGTGCCACAAAGATACCTCTTGTTGTTCTCATCATCGATGTTATATCGATGTTGGTTTTCTTTACGACCTTTATCATTCCGATTTATTCACTCACTGAAGGTGGAAATACTTATTTTGCGAGTGCGATGAATGTAATCTTTGGCGGGGACACCAGCACGCAACTCATCGTGTATTTTTTAGTGAATTTTGGATTGTTTCTCGCACTATTTCTCTACTTTACCCATTGCTTATCATTTTACTTTTTCGATAAAGAACGCTTTATTATAAAATCAAATACGTATATTAACGTCAATTTTATCGCAACCATTCTTTTTTTCCTCTTGGGATTAACCATCCAGATGTATTACACGTTGTTAGGATCTGTTGCCCAAACATTTGCGTATATCCCGATGCTTTTAATGATTGTAGTGATATTCATCCTTGCGATCATTAAGGGTAAGTATAATGCATTTATTGAGTTGGTTTATGTGGATAGTAAGATCAAGTATGCGAAGATTGAACCTCTCGCTTATGTGGTTTTGATGTCTGCAACCAGTGTTCTCATGCTCCTTTTACATATCGTTAAAATCAGCATCATCTTTGATAACTTTACGTACTCAGTTGATTTGACTGGATTTGAAATCTTAAGGGATTACACGAATCTTGATCCAGGTTATCGTATTGTTGCCTATATCTTGGTGGTCATGTTAATCGCAGTAGGTATTTCACTCATCGTCACTTTAACCAGTTATCTTTCGAAATATCGGCAGTTTAGTTCGATTGTGAAGTTTGCTACAGGCGTCAACATGTTCTTCATCTTTATCATCGCGATTTCAGGATATTA
>CALMNM010000130.1 GCA_937868795.1 uncultured Acholeplasma sp. | reverse complement strand
GTAAAGAGGACTTCATACATATCACCAAATGCTGCTGCATCGGGTAATGTCGTAATGAGCATATCGAGAACTTCGTCTTTGATAATAAAGATTTCATCCAGATCAAACATGCCCGTAGATACAGTATCTAATGCGGCAAGGAGTTCAGGACTAATCGCTTCATAGAGGTTGTTGACATAGGTCACAAAATCTTCAATCGCTTGTTTAAACATCACTTCTTCATCAATCAAAAGCTGTTTGAAATCTTGAAGAAGGGGAATTTGTGCTTCAGCATTAAAGATGTCTTCATTCAACCAGTAAAGTTCATCCGCATAGTAGATCACATTTTCAAATGGTGACATCATGTTTGGCCAACTATTATATAAGAATCCTTCGATGATCGTGGTTTGGCCAGCAGCCTTCATGGCAACAAAAATTTCATGGAATAGAGGAACAAAGGGGTTATCATAATCAAAATAATATGGATCGTTCCATTCATAGTAGATATTGGGGACGATATCATACGCGATGATATTCATAAGTTCCCAATATTGACCTGATTCAAAGTCTAAAGCAAAGAACTGATCGAGATCATCATAATAAGCCATTGGTGTGTAAGCTTTAAGTGCGAGATATAATGCTTGCCCTTCTGTGCTTGTCTTAAAGTTATTGACCGTCGCTTCAATTTCATTGAGTCTCATTTGATCTTCTTCGATGCCTAAAGTTTCATCCATAATGATTTGGTCGATAGCTGTAAGTAACATGTTATAGATGAGCAATGAGACATCGGCAGGTTCCATACCAAAGGTTCCAAAAACATCAAGTTCAGCCTTCATGTCGGAGACGTCTTCGATTTCACCAGAGCCCATGGTGGTCATCATGGCCATCACTTGGGTAAAGATTGCTAACGTTGTCGTTTCATTCATGCCCATTTCAATGGCACTTTGAGAGAATGTTTCAACAAGTGCTGTTGTCCGTTGATAATCACGATATTCCCAGGCATCTTCAAAATCATCTTCGGTTAAATCTGCTTCATACGTAGGATCAATCATCGCAAACAGTGCTTGGTTGAGAAGATCCATGTCTACCGTGACATCTTCAACATTAAATGCTTGATTGGATGATGGCAAGGACACTTGTTCGCCTGCTTTCGCAATGACATACACCGTGTAATTTCCTGCGGTAAGTCCGAGTTCAGTTAAATCAAGGGATGTCGTTGTCACCGTAAATGACTGTGTCCCCACAAAAACTAAATATTCTTCTGCACCTTCGACAGCATCCCATGTCACAACCCCATCGGCGATGGCGACATTACCAGGTGCATCTAATGTGAGTTCGACTTGATCACACGCGAACAACACAAAAGCGAACATGACTGTCATAAACATCATGAAAAACTTTCTCATATTTATTTCCTCCTTGTCTAGATAGACGTGATAAACACTAAGGTGTTTGGTAGTCTTATTATACATCCATTTCTTTCAAAATACTGTCAAGAATGCGTTATTATTCGTACAGTCTAAGGGTTGGGGCGGGATTTAACTTAAGTATTCGATAAATGTAAACTAATTGAACCATAAATGTGATGAGAACCGTGAGGACAAATCCTAACACATAGGGACTTATGATAAGATTTATCTTCTCATATTCCCTTGAGACCAAAATCAAATCCGTCATGTTGAGTGCAATCAGTGTATACGCGAGACAAGATATGACAAAGACAATGACAAGATGCGTCCCCCCACTTTGAATCAATGTGAGGATCAGTTGTTTTCGGTTCATACCCAAAGCCTGCATACGGGCATAATTTTTCTTCATCTGTTCAAACATGAGGAGTGAATGATTCATCATCGAGATGACAAAGCAGATGATAATGGTAACGATGATGAGTGCCATATAATTGGTTGAACGTTCCATGCGTCCCACGTGAGCTTCGACTTGGGCTTGATAATCAACCACGTAAATCAGACGGGGGCTGTAGGCACGAATAAGATCTTCATAAAGTGTGTCAGAGGTGGAATCATCTTTCGTGATGACGATTGTTTGGATACTTAAATCTTTGTAGTCATTAAAATCACCGAGATTTGTAAAAGCGAGATTTGACAAATATTTCTCAAAAAATCCTCCAATCACAAGCGTCACTTCAGGAGCTTCAGGGTGAAGGTTAACTGAAATCGAGTCGCCAATGTTTAAATCATACACCTCTTTAAATCGATTAGGAAGTAAGATGGTAGGCATTGGGCTAGATAAAGAAAGCATGGCCTCTCCACTGATCTCATAGTTGAAATAGGTATCGATAATATCCGGATCAAGCGATACGGTTTGTAAAATTGAATCCCCTGATTCCAATAGCGTGATGTTCTCATAGATACGCATGGAATCCGCAGATTTCACACCTGCCATATCTTGAATCTCTAATAACGTTTCATCGTACCTGGAGACGAAATTTGTCATCAGGTAATCGATCTTAAATTCTTCTCGATGGATGGAGTACCGCTGATCCATATGCCCTAGAGCAAGTCCTAACAATAGCACTGAAGCCCCTGAGATCAAAAGTACGAAAAGATAGTGTCTAAATGCTTTGGTTTGATAGAGCATCGAAAGATGAAATTTGTGGATAGAATCCTTTTGATAACGAATAAGTATGGGATAGATGACTGCAGGTAACCCGATGAGTAGTATGACCGCATAAATCAGTCTGTAAAGCGATATATAGGACATTTCAGGTAGAACAAAGGTGAGTATATACATCAACGTTGATACACCAAGTAGCATCCATATCCAGACCTTCGTGTTTGTTCTTTTTACGATGGATTCACGCATCGATTGGATAACGGATGTTTCTTTGGTTTGATGATCATCTTTAAGTGAAACGAATAAGAAAATGATGAGTGTGAAAGCAAGGACAATATAGATGGTTTGAGACTGAAAATCGAACGTTCCAGTTCCCCCTACAAAGTAAAGACCGAAACGTATGATCCGTTCAGCTAAATATTTCCCCAACAAGAGTGAAAGGGCGATATAAAGCGAAAATTCATAAAGAACCATACGATAAGAAAAGGATGGTCTTCCACCTAGAATATGGATTAAACCTCTCGTCTTTTTGGTATCGTTGAAGTAGACTTTGATGGATGTTTCAAGCACCAAAAGAATCGCGAGAATAACCATCATCGTGATGACCATGAAGACAGAAAAACTTCTGCTGATTTGTTCATCAATTTCTTGAAGATTAATCGTTTCTTCAATGGATAAAGATTCATAGCCATTCAATTCTCTCATAAAATCATCAAAGTCTTGAATACTTACCTCATCTTTTAAATTTACATAGAGTTCATTGTATAAATTGGTCAGTGCAAAACTAGGAAGTGCAGCGAGTGCAGGATCCAGTGCAGTAAGAAAAAATGACAAACTTCCTGATTTATTTAAAAAGATCATATCCCCTCGAAAGAGACCATTATCCATCACGACATCCTTGATTGTATACGTCTGATCAAGTTCACCTAGTGATAATGTAAGGGTATCTCCTTGATGAAGATTGAGCTTTTCTGAAAGTGAGGATGTGATTAAGATTTCTTGATCCAATAACGTGGTGAGTCCACTTGGAAGCTTGGTTACTTTTTCGAGTTGATTCAAATCAGATGACATCGATTTGATATAGTAATAATGCATCTCATGTTCGACTAATACATCCATCGTAAAAAACGCAGCACTCTCTTGGACATAATCTTCACGATCAAGTGATTCATTAAAGGGGCGAATCGTAAAGAATCGTGCATTACCAGTTTGTCCGACGCGAACAGTTACATCGATATCCTGATATTTATCTTCAAGTTCCCCAAGGAAATATGTGGTGAGAAACTCACGCATGCTAAGTGATAAGAATAAGGCAATCACCAACGATAAAAAACTAAGGGCAATCGCTAAGGTTCTTAGTGGGTGTTTAATGATATTTTTATAGGCAAGTCGGTACGAAAAAAGGAAGCTATTGAACCATCGCTTCATCGTTGATCACTCCATCTAATAATCGAATGACACGTGTTCCAAATCGAATGGTATCTTCGTTATGTGTTACCATGACAATAGTTTTATGATAGATCTTGTTGAGTGTTTGGAAAAGATGCATGATCTCCATCCCTTGATGATAGTCGAGATTACCGATGGGTTCATCAGCAAAAATGACTTTAGGGTCATTGATTAAGGCGCGTGCGATGGCGATACGCTGTTGCATCCCCCCTGAAAGCTGGGCTGGAAAATGATGGATATATTCCTTCATACCTACAATATCCAGTAGTTCCATCATCTTCTCTTTATTGATCTTTTCACCAATCACTTGAGCAAGCATTAAATTTTCATAGACATCTAAGTGGGGAATGAGGTTATAGGATTGAAAGACAAACCCCATGTCTTTTGCACGCAATGTTGATTTTGCTTTATCATCCATCGTGTTCATCGACACACCAGACCAAAAAATCGTGCCTGAATCATAGGGTTCAAGACCCGATAGAACATAAAGAAGTGTCGTCTTGCCAGACCCTGAAGGTCCGCAGATGGAAACAAAATCTCCTTCTTGAATTTTAAGATCAATTCCGCGTAATACGGGGTATTCCTGTTTACCTATCTGATAGGATTTTGTGATGTGTTTTACTTCTATCATGAAATCACCAGCCCTCAACTCATTTTAACATAATAATATGAAGCATGTTGAAGACAAGAAGTTTTCTCCCATCATTCATCCTCATACAAAAGAAAAATCACTTTACCTTTGTGCTAAAGTGATCGTTTCTTTTTATTCATTTTCTATATCTACTCGACGGGTAAGTACGTTTGTACGATCGCGTCCACTGCAATGACGCTTTCATTGACGAGATCAATAAATGCGCTGCGTTCTTGTAGAATGACCTTTATTGCTTCAAGATTGGTGATGATTAGGTCTAGGTTATCTCTGTTCCATTTACCTCTTAGTTCAACGAAGAGGGCTCTGACTTCACCTTTGTCTGCTAAAATGTTGGTACGTTCATCGACTAAGGTTTGACGATAGCTTTGAATCGATGCTTTATCATCTTCCGTAAGTGTTAACTCTTGTTCTCTAAAGATCGTTACATTATCTTTAAGTGTTTGCCATGAGGTTCTTGCTTCTTCACCTGCTAAGA
>CALMNM010000129.1 GCA_937868795.1 uncultured Acholeplasma sp. | reverse complement strand
TTATGCACCCTTCTTTGAGATGATTGAAGGTCAAAAGATGGATTTGCATCATAAACCACTAGATACAGAAGAAGAATTACTCAATTATTGTTATCTTGTTGCAGGTACGGTTGGATTAATGCTTATACCCATACTATCCAAAGAGAATCATCCATTACTAAAGTCATTTGCGATCGATTTAGGGTATGCGATGCAGATCACGAATATTTTAAGAGACATAGGTGAAGATTACAAGAACCAACGTATTTATCTTCCCAAGACAATGATGGATCAAGCAAATTATTCATTGGAAGATTTGTCTTTTGGTAAGATATCAACAGAGTTTATCAGTGTATTCGAAGATTTAGCAAAAAAGGCAGAGGTGTATTACCAAAGCGCACTGAATCAACTTCACCTCTTTGATAGTGAAGTAAGAATTCCCCTTGGAATGTCTATCATTTTATACCGGGAAATCATCCAAACATGTCGACAAGCCAATTATGATGTTTTTACGCGAAAGAATTATGTTTCAGATGAACGAAAACACGAATTAATAAAAGCCTTTATGAAAACGCAAAGTGAGGAAATGTCATGAATACTTGGGGTTTAGTCTTATCCTATGTCTTGATTTTCTTAGTGATTGGTATTGCTACTATCTTGCAAAAAGCGAAAGTCTTCGGCGATGAAGGTGCTCGTAAGTTTATCCATATAGGCGTATCCAATTGGTGGATTCTTGCGATGATTTTCTTTACTGATCAAAACAAAATGTGGTTTGCGATGATTCCGCCCATCACATTTATCATCCTAAACTATCTATCTTATCGACAAAATCTCTTTAAAGCCATGGAACGTGGTGGTCAAGGAAATTTAGGAACTGTTTATTTCCCAATTTCACTCTTGATTTTAGTCATCTTGTCGTTTGGCATCTTCAATCGACCCGATATTGGAGCTATTGGTATTTTAACACTGGGCTATGGCGATGGATTTGCTGCAGTCTTTGGTGTAAAATATGGCAAACACAAACTCGTCTTTGGAAAATCGGTTGAAGGTAGTATTGCCATGTTTATTGCATCCTTTATCGTTGGTGTTGTTGTATCTACACTCGCATTTCCTCTCATGACGGCAGTGTGGATTGGATTGATTATGGCTATATTTGCGACTGGGATTGAACTCATCTCCCCCAAAGGCTTTGATAATCTGACCGTTCCACTTTCAACATCTTTACTCTATTATCTAATTATCATCCTGATTTAACGAGGTAGAATATGCTTATTTCAGTACTTATTGGTTTGGGAATTAGTGCGGTTATCGCAGGATTAGCCTATGTTAAGCATTCACTCGACAAAAGTGGTTTCATTGCCGCTACTCTTTTTGGTGCCGCGATTTATGTGTTTGGAGGTATCTTGGTCTGGGGAACACTGATCGCATTTTTCATCTCATCCTCTCTCATAACAAAACTCAATGAGACGAGAGATTTAAAGCATACTAAGGGACGCAATTATATACAAGTTATCGCGAATAGTTTAGTCGCAACACTCTTTTCACTGCTCTATTACGTATTTAAGACAGAGATTTTCTTGCTTGCTGCAGTGGTTGCGATTTCTACATCAAACTCAGATACATGGGCTTCTGAAATTGGGGCGATGTCCAAAGGAAAAACCTTTTATATTTTAAATTTTAAAGTGGCACCCAAAGGTGTTTCAGGTGCTATTTCAGGACTTGGTACATTAGCATCACTCTTCGGTGCTCTATTCATGGGACTTGTGTTTGTTAGCCTTTATGCGATTAACGAACCAACGACACTCACACAACTCCTCTATTATGGATTTGTCATTACCTCGTGTGGTTTTTTAGGGAATCTCATCGATTCATATTTAGGGGCACTACTTCAAGCGAAGTATCGTGGGGTTGATTCAGGAACGTACACGGAAAATCGATGGTTGCCCAATGAGAAAGTCATCTTAGCCTCAGGCTTAGCATTGATCACCAATGATATGGTCAATGTATTATCTGCCATGTTTGCTTCGATATTGACCGTTATTTTCTTTATGTAATATGAACAAACAAAGAATAATTACTTTAAAAACTAAAGAGCATCAGGGAGAATATGTTCTCTACTGGATGCAGCAATCGCAACGCGTTCATTATAATCATGCACTTTTACATGCGATTGATCATGCCAATCAATTTGATCAACCCTTGGTTGTCTTTTTTGGCTTAACTCCAAGTTATCCTGATGCCAATGAAAGACATTATCATTTCATGTTGGAAGGTTTAAAAGAAGTCAAAGGAATCTTAGAGCATTTTGGGGTCAATTTTGTCTTTAAGTTGGGATCACCCGAAAAAGGTATAGAGCCTTATCTAGAAAAAGCAAGTCTGCTCGTGATGGATTATGGGTACTTAACATTCCAAAAGATCTGGCGTAAAAACGTATGGGATTACACTTTACATAAAGGGTATAAGTTAGGCATTGATTTAGTGGATACAGATATGATTGTTCCTGTTAGAGTCGCCTCTGACAAGGCTGAATATGGCGCATACACATTAAGACCCAAACTTAAGAAGCTTTATCAAAACTTTCGTGACTTTACCCATCTACCCACGTTAAAAAATAAACAAAAGCTTTCCTTTGAATCCGATGATCATCTCAAAGATATCGACCGACTTGTTGCATCCCTTCCCATTGATCATTCGGTAGAAAAAAGCCCACTTTATCGTGGGGGCTACATTGAGGCTAATCGATTGTTCTTTGATTTTGTACAACGCAAGCTAAACAACTATAAAAACAGTAATGATCCATCGTTAGATTTGACATCGAAACTGTCGATGTATCTTCATTTTGGCCAAATATCTTCGCTTGAAATCTTGGATAAACTCATGCTTGCCTCGAGTCAAGGTCATGTCGATGGTGAATCCTTAGATGCCTATATTGAACAACTTTTGGTGAGAAGAGAACTCGCGTTTAATTACGTAACTTACCAAAAGGGATATGATGCTTTTGAGACAATGACTGAACCTTGGGCGTATCAAACCATGGAAGCCCATAAGGATGATTTCCATCCTTATGTCTATACCCAAACAGAACTAGAACAAGCAAAAACGCATGATCCCTACTTTAATGCAGCCATGATGGAAATGGTGCATACGGGGTATATGCACAACTACATGCGAATGTATTGGGCAAAGAAAATCATTGAATGGAGTTCTAGTTTCAAGGAAGCATACGAAACCATTAAGTTCCTCAATAACAAATATTTCATTGACGGAAGAGATGCTAATAGTTATACCGGTATCGCTTGGTGTTTTGGTAAACACGATCGACCTTGGACAGAACGTGAGATTTTTGGTAAACTCAGATATATGAATGATAAAGGCCTAGAAAGAAAATTTGATATTAAAAGTTATGTAAATCGTGTTGATACAGTCGTAAGAAAGCTGAAATAATTGTTTAATCTTGTTAAATCATAGATTTAGTTGTATGATAAGGCTAAAGAGCCACTACATATGAAAGCGCATCCAGAGGAAGACTCTCGTGCGCTTTTTTATTGGCTTTAACGATTTACATAGGAGGATAATCTATGCGAAAGTTTTTAATGATTCTTGCAGTATTGTTCCTCGCCATAGGTGTTGCCTCATGTACAGGTGCCCAAAATATCTCAATCACATTTGAAGAAAATGGCGGTGAAGAAGTTGAAGATCTAACGATCAGTATCAACTCGACATCCGTCAATTTTCCGACGCCCGTACGCGATGGTTATACATTTGATGGCTGGTATTTGGATGAGGCGCTGACTCAGCCTTTTACCCTTGCATCATTACTCACACAAACAACGGCCTTAACGCTTTATGCAAAATGGGATGCCGATGTTGAGGAGTATACGATCACTTTTGAATCCAATGGCGGCTCAGCGGTAACCGCAATCACAGCCGCAGCAGGAGCTTCAGTGACTGCACCGGCAGATCCAACACGTTCAGGATACACCTTTATGGGTTGGTATAGTGACAGTGCGCTTACCACCGCGTATACATTTACAACGATGCCCAGTGAAAATATCACTGTGTACGCAAAGTGGGAAATCATTGTCAACAATCAAACCATTAGTTTTGAAGAAAATGGTGGTAGTGTTGTTGCAGATATCACTCAAGCCATCGGCTCTGCAGTTACAGCTCCAGCCAATCCAACGAAGGTAGGTTATACCTTTGCCGGTTGGTATAGCGATATGGCATTAACGACAGCGTATACATTCTCGACCATGCCAGAAAATCCACTGACACTCTATGCAAAGTGGACAGTCAATAACTACACCATCACTTTTGAAGAAAATGGTGGCAGTGCCGTTGCTGATATTACTCAAGCTTTTGGATCAGCTGTTGCTGCGCCAACCGCTCCAACAAAGGTAGGTTATACGTTTGCCGGTTGGTATAGTGATATGGCATTAACGACAGCGTACACATTCTCGACAATGCCAGCACAAAACACGACGCTTTATGCGAAGTGGACAGTCAATAACTACACCATCACCTTTGAAGAAAATGGTGGCAGTGCCGTTGCTGATATTACTCAAGCCTTTGGATCAGCTGTTGCTGCGCCAACTGCTCCAACCAAAACAGGATATACCTTCGATGGTTGGTTTAGCGATCAAGCGTTAACCACTGCCTATACATTCTCGACAATGCCTGCAGCAAATACAACGCTTTATGCGAAATGGATTGCTGCAAACTTCACCATTAGTTTTGAAGAAAATGGTGGTAGTGCTGTTACAGATATTACCCAAGCCTTTGGTAGTGCTGTGGTTGCACCAGCCAATCCAACTAAAACAGGGTATACCTTTGCAGGTTGGTTTAGTGATCAAGCCTTAACCACTGCTTACACATTTACAACTATGCCGGCTGTTAACACAACGGTTTATGCGAAATGGACAGTCATTCAATATACCATAAGCTTTGAAGAAAATGGCGGTAGTGCAGTTACAGACTTAACCCAAGACTTTGGTAGTGCTGTAGTTGAACCTGCAGATCCTTCCAAGGAAGGTTATGTCTTTGTCGCATGGTATAGTGATGCAGAACTTACGACACTTTATGTGTTCGCAACGATGCCTGCACAAAACATCACTCTCTATGCAAAATGGGATTATACGGATTATACGTTAAGCTTTGTTGGTGCAGATATTCCATCTCAAGACATCAAAGCATACGATCCGATTGTATTACCAGCTGAACCTGTGAAAGATGGTTATACCTTTGGTGGTTGGTTCTTTGATACATTATTCCTAGAACCCTATGACTTAACGGTCATGCCAGAACATGATGTTGAACTTCATGCATTATGGGTTCCTAACCTCTACACACTTACCTATGTTACCGATGGCGGAACAATCCTCGATCCAGAACAAGTGCCATTTAACGCATACCTTCCATATCGACAAGATATCGAAAAAGAAGGTTATATCTTTGCGGGATGGTTCATTGATAGTACTCTTGAAACACCACTTGATGGTCATCGTATGCCAGCTGGTCCATTTACCCTTTATGCGAAGTGGATTGCTGTGGATACTGTATGGACGATTGCGGATGTTTTAATGTATCAACCAGGTCATGCAAAAGTTCAAGGAACGGTTATTTACAAGTTCCCAACACCGATGAATCCAGGTTATTATGTCTATGATGGTACTGCAGCAATCTTTGTCATGGCACCTAGCATGGACCTTTTAGTGGGTGATGTGATTGAATTTGATGCTGATTTTGGTTTCTTTGAATTCACACCTCAGTTTACCAATCAACAAAATCGCATGATTTTGACTGAAGAAACCCCAATGTATCCTACCTATGAACCGATGAATGTCGGTGATTTATTGAGATCAAATCCTGATAATCACTACTTGATGGGTAAGACCAATCATCTTCGTGGTATTTTAATTAACCAGATGGGTCAGTACTTCCTTGCCGAACCCGGTAGTGGTGAACAAATCGCGATTAACTATAAATCCATAAACCCAATGGCAGATCCATTTATGGGTCTATCCGGACAACAAGTCGAGTTTAACGCGATTATTCACGGTTTTGATCCGATGGGTCAAATGTGGCATGTCCTCTATGATCCTTCAGCACCAGTGACCAATGTAGCACTCACTGACGCTGAAAAGATTCAAGCATTGATTGATTCAGCAGATACCTTAAACGATATGATTTTCTATCCAGGTAACGTTCTCGAACTTCCTGCAGTAGATCCACTTTTTGGGGCAACCTTAACCTTTGAAACCACAGGTGATAATGCAGCATTCTTTAATCCTACAACAGGTGTGTTTGCTGATACTGAAATCGAAAGAAGTATTACGTTACACATCACTGCAACTTTAGGTGCTGAAACAGGATCAGTCGATGTTACGTTAACGTTGATGCCAATCAATGTACTTACCATTTCTGAATTCTTCAGTTTACCTGATGATTCTTACGCAATGGTTCAAGGTATCGTGATATTCGCAAATACAGATATGGGTATCCTTATTATTGGTGATGAAACTGGTGCGATTCTACCTGTTGAAACCATGGAACCTGCAAATGTCGGTGATTTAATTATTGTTCAAGGTTATAAATATACGATGGAAATGATCGCCATTATGGGTGGCGATAAACATCAGACCATCGTTGAAGTTCTTGCTACCGAACAACCGATGCCATTCGAACCCGTTTCAGTGACTGTTTCTCAATTCTTAGGTCTCGATCCAATGAATTCACTCTATTGGGGTCGTCTCTTTAAGATTAATGGCACACTTGAAATGGATGATATGACGCACGAAGTTTGGTTAGTTGACGGAGAACTTCGCGTTAAGTTAATGATTACAAGCCAAGAATTCTACATGAATATTCGCGATCTTGAAGGACTCAATATCGGTGTCACAGGTATTGCTTTACCAAACTTTGATGGCGATATGCCAGTGATGATGTTTATCGTCATGGGTAATCCTCAGGATATTGAACTCAATTATACCGATCAAGAATTTGTCGATATGATTGCTCTCATGCTTCAAGAATATCTTGAAGGCTTGATGTTTATCCCTGGTCAGTTAGCTGATCTACCTACAGAACATCCGTTATTTGCAGTGACAGTTAGTTATGAAGTGGCTCTAGATGATGCTGCACTCTTAGATAGTACAACATGGATCATCAGTGAATCTATTACCGAAGAAACATGGATTACTGTCAATGCAACGTTAGTCTATGGTGATGCTTCCGCACTGATGGATATTGAACTTCATGTCATGCCGATCGATGTTTTGACGATTGCTGAATTTAAGATGGTCATGGATGAAGCTTTCTATTATGTGATTGGACAAATTATTTTCATCGATCCAATGAATGAAATGATGATTGTTGTGGATGAAACAGGTATCCTATTTGTTCCATTCTCGCATTCCGAACTGATGATTGGTGATGTGTTATTACTCTATGGACAACTCATGGCTATGGAAAACATGCACGCGATTGTCAATTCACCCGATGAATTGGTTCAAGAAATGATCAGTCGTGGACAACCTCTTGGCTTCACGCCACCGCTGCTAACCGTATCAGATGTATTAGCACTTAATGTGATGGATCCACTTAATAATTTCCGCTATGTCGATGTCATGGGTCGCTTGGAAAAGAGTCCTTATGAAATGAATTTCTACTTAACGGATGGCATGGGCATGGTACCAATCTTTGTTCCTGATGGTATCGATCCAAGCACCTTACTTGGTTCTATCGGTCTTGACATTCGTTTAAGAGGTGTCTTGATGATTGGTGGCGATATGGATCCGATGTTTGTTCAAGTTTATTTGAATAATCCAGGAGACATCCAACCTGCATTTACCGATCAAGAACTTGTTGATTATTTAGCTAACATGTTTGAAACAGGAGGAACAGAACAAGTGTTCCGTCCTGGAGCTACACTGACTATGCCAACGACCTATGAACCTTATGGAGTTAGCATCTCCTATGAAACATATGGTGATAATGCATTGCTCATTGATTTAACGACAGGTATTATCAGCGATACCATTACCGTTGATACGTATATTAGTGTTCGAATTACATTAACCTATAATGACGCATCTGCCATCGCTGAATTTGATATTCTTGTTGTTCCGATTGATACATTAACGATCGCTGAGTTTAAACTTGGTACTGAAGGCGAAACCTATTTCGTTCGTGGTGTTGTGGTGATGCCGCAGTTTGAAGATGGACCTATGATTCTCGCCGATGAAACAGGTATTCTCTTTGTTGTCGCACAATTACCACTTAGACCAGGTCAAGAAGTCATCATTGAAGGCGTATTGAGCTTATTTGAAGGTATCCCACTCATTTGGGATAACACTGCGGTAATTTCCTATGAAGTGGTCTCTGAAAAAGTTCCTTACCCCATTGAACCAGAAGTCTTAACGATTGCTCAGTTCAATGCGATTGATATGACAGATGTAAATAACTGGGGTCGCTATGTCGAAGTCGCAGGTTATGTTTCACCCATGGATGATTCCTTCTATCCTGTGATTCAAGAATATATTGATGGTGGTGCCTTTATTCCTTTAGTTCCCATGTTTATCTTCATGCATGATGATCCGAAGATTATGATGGAACCCATTATTGATCCTATTCAAGAATTTTATAACTTAGCAGGATTTAGAATCAAGGTCCGTGGTTTCTTATTCCCCAATATGGGAGAACAAGACCCCTATGCACCAGATCGGATGTTACTAGTTCCTACTAAAGAAGATATGTGGCTTGATTATTACACCGATCAAGAAAGAATGGATGCATTAATCTTAGCGGGACAAATGTATCTTGAAGGACGTGATTATCGTCCCTTTGAATACCTAGAGTTACCTGATTATCTCGCACCGATTGATGCAAACATCATTTGGGAATTTGTGGGAACCAATGGGTATGTCTTTAATCCTGAAACCATGCAAATTCTTGATGTCCCTGCTGTTGAAACCCTTCTCTTTAAGGCAACTGCAACCATTGGTGAACTCACTCAAGAATACACCTTTGAAATCACCGTCGTTCCCTATTCGCTCATTATGATTGAAGATTTCTATGGTCTTCAACAAGGTGAATTTGGTAAACTTCATGTCATCGTTGCTGAAGTGCTGAATGGTTGGGAATTCATTTTACAAGAACCAGGAAGTTTACTTTACTTGCATGGCTATGGCTTTGAAGGTTTAAATGAAGGTGATGAAATCATCATCTTTGGTCAAAAAGAACTTTATGAAGGCTATGTATCGATTCATGGTTATTCTGAATATTCATATTTCACATTACTTGATACTGGCAAGAAAGAAGCTTTAATTGTCCTCGATGGTGATCTTGTTGATTTAGCAACACGAAGCACTGAATCGATGAACTTGCTCTATTACAATGCGATTAAAGGTCATCTCATTCAAGATGATTGGGGTAACTATTATTTGACCGATGGTTTACGGACGATTATGTTGATCCCTGAAAACTATAATGTTGATATTGTATTGTCCCCATTTATCAATTCTGATGTTGCAGTTAAGTTCTTGAATTATGAGCTTTATAACACATCCTTTGGACCGATTTGGTCAGGATATGTTGTGGATGCACCTAATATTATTGAATCCATTACTTTTACCGATGAGAACATTCGTGGATTTATGATAGATTACTTAATGAATGATTTTAACTACTATTTCAACGAGGGTCTATCCTATAGTTTCTCTACAACACATCCTATTTATGGTGGTGTGATGAGTGTTGCAATCGATCCGATGTATAGTGCAATTGCAAGCATTTCAGGTAATCATTTAGTGTTTGCAGAATCCGCTGTTGAAAATACGATGATTCTTCAATTAACTGCAACCTATAATGGCGTTGATCTTGTGGATGAAATTGAAATCGTTGTCCATCCTTATGATGATGATATGTCAACATTCCCTGTCGGTTCGATGGGTCCACTTCCCTATATTGACTACATGCTCGATCCAGGAACATTTGGAGGGCTCTATGTCAAAGAAGTCGATCGTGAACAAGACTGGATGGGCGATTATACAGAAATGATTGTTGATTTGTATTTCCCATTTCCAGATAGAGTAGGTGCTACAGAATACACCTTACAGTATCTAGATCCAATGGATATGTTATGGCATGACTTCTTATGGTATGATGCACCGCTCACTACCAATTGGGATAATTTTAGTATTCCTATGTCTGGTTCAGCCACATTAAGACTCATCACAGATACTGGTTTAGTATCCAACGTCGTTCATGTTGATTATGAAACCATCGATACGTATTTTTCAGGTTGGAGTTTGGATCAAAGCATGTACATCTCTGGTGTGATGTCGCCATTTATTGGTTACGGACTAGAACTTACAGGTGTAACGATTAGAAATGCAGTTGATAATAGCGAAGTTCTTGGAGCTTATACCATCCAATGGTATCGAGTTAACCAGCAACGTATGACATGGTTTTAATTGAAGGTGCAACGCATAGTGTCTATATCACGACACCTGCTGATCTCGGTTATATGATCATGGTTGAAGTTCGTGGCAATGGTGTGAATGCTGGCGGTGTCTTAAGAATCATGGCGGGAGAAACCGTGAAGATTCCAGTGACAGGTCATATTTCTTCTGCATCAACAACTGGCTTTATGATTGCCTTTGATTATCAGATGCCTATTGAAGAATTACAACACTTATTTGTCAATAATCAAAATTGGCAACGCGTAGAAATCACCAACATTACCGCAACCTCTACACCATATGTCTACTATGTTGAATGTGATCTAAGAGGTGTTGACTTTATTCAAGTTGATCTCCAAGGTTATCAATACATCGTTGGTGAAGCATTTTATGAATATTTTAGCTGGGGAATTTACTACAATTTAAGAGGATTCTAATTTCTATTAATCTTGACAAAAGCCCTACACAATCGTAGGGCTTTTTTTAATTTATTTGGCTTATTATTGTAAATAACACGTTATTTATAATCTCTTATAACTTTATTTGACTATCCTACTTAATTTCTTATAATGAAAGTGATTAAGACGATTAAAGGAGTTTTTCAAATGATGGGACAAAAAGGTCGTATTTCGATGGGGAGTAGAACACTGTTGTCGAAATTAAAAAAAGGCCAAAAAGCGAAAGTTGTCGAACTTACCATGACCGACCGAGCATTGAGACGGCGTCTTTTAGATATGGGAATTACCGAAGGTGTTCACGTGAAAATGAAGAAGATTGCCCCACTTGGGGATCCGATTGATATCGAGTTAAGAGGTTATGAGTTATGCTTGCGTAAAGCGGATTTAGATTTGATTATCGTTGAGGTGATCTCATGAGAGTTGCCTTAGTAGGAAATCAAAATTCAGGAAAAACTACCCTCTTCAATCTACTGACAGGAACGAACCAAAAGGTAGGGAACTGGCCAGGTGTGACCATTGAAAGAAAAGTAGGGATCATTCGTGGGACAGACATTGAAATTGTCGATTTACCTGGAATTTATTCTTTATCGCCCTACAGTGTCGAAGAAAATATTTCACGACGTTTTCTTTTTGAAGAACCCATCGATTTAATCCTTAATATTATTGATGCGACTTCACTAGAACGGAGTCTTTATTTAACGACTCAACTTTTAGAATTAAGGATTCCAGTTTTGATTGCATTAAATATGATGGATATCGCAGATAAACGAGGGATTAAATTCGATATTGGTACCTTAGAGAAGCGTTTGGATACGACCATTATGCCCATCTCTGCGTTAAAGAAAACCAATGTCTTTAACCTGATTCAAACCATCAAGCAACAAGATTATTTAAAAAATCATTATCAACATATCTATGATCTCACGTTAGAAAAGGCTATTGAACGATTAGAACCTTTGGTGGATACCGATCATTCCCGCTTTTTAGCGGTAAAAGTGATTGAAAGAGATCCTCTCTTTGATCGTTATCGAAACGAAGCGATCGACAAAATTATTTGTGAGTTAGAAAAAGAGTATAAACGTGATTTAGAACAGGTTATCGCAGACGAACGATATCGCTACATCGAATTGATCAGAGATGAAGCGATGACCGCTAAACATGATCTAATGACCATGACAGATCGTCTTGATCAAATCTTTTTACATCGCGTGTTTGCGATCCCTATTTTCATGCTCATCATGTTTACGGTCTACTATTTAGCTGCAGGACCCGTAGGTGGTGCAACGGTTGAATTTGTTGATGGGCTAATGGGAGCCTTTGGCGATGGGATGCGGACGTTTTTAGTAAGTGTTAATGCATCACCTTGGGCTGTCTCTTTAGTCGTTGATGGGATGATTGCAGGTGTTGGGGCCATGATGAATTTCTTACCACAACTCGTCATTCTATTCCTATTAATATCATTATTAGAGACAACAGGATATATGGCAAGAATTGCGTTTTTCTTAGATCGCATTTTCCAAAAGGTCGGCCTATCAGGAAAATCACTGATTCCTTTTATCGTGGGGAGTGGTTGTAGTGTTCCTGCGATTATGAGTGCACGAACGATTAATGATGAGACAGAAAAGAAAATGACGATCATGCTCACCCCATTTATTCCGTGTAGTGCAAAACTACCCATTGTCACTTTATTTGCGGGTTATTTCTTTGAAGATCATTCCGGGCTTGTCAGTGCATCTTTGTATTTTCTCGCAATCATCATTATTTTATTATCAGCTTATGTGATGAAACAAGTCTTGTTCAAAGGGAAAACATCCTCGTTTATCTTAGAACTACCCGAGTATAAAATGCCTAGTTTACGGTATTTATGGTTTGATGTCACATCCAAAGCATGGGCGTTCATCGAACATGCGGGAAGTGTCATCTTATTGGCCTCAGTCGTGGTTTGGTTTCTCTTAAGTTTTAACTTTAGATTTCAATATGGGATTGATATCGAATTCTCGATGCTTGCTAGTATAGGTAAACTCATTTCATGGATTTTCTATCCCATGTTGGGTGAACTCTCCTGGGCAGCCAGTGTGTCTGCGATCCAAGGACTCGTGGCTAAAGAACAAGTCGTGGGATCGATGGCGATTATCTCAGGATACTCTGCTGAAGTATCTGAGGGACTACTTATTTTTAATTCAGGTATCTTTGGCTTCTTTACGGCATCTTCAGCGTATGCATTCATGGTGTTTAATCTCTTTTCAGCGCCATGCTTTGGCGCGATTGGCGCGATGAGAGAAGAACTCGGAACGACGAAACGCATGTGGAAAGCGGTTCTCTTTCAAACGGGCCTTGCGTGGATTTTAGCGACTCTCGTGTTTCAGATTGGTCGCATCATTGAGGTGATTATATGACATTCGCTGATATCATTATTCTTTTCGTTGTAGGACTGATATTATTTGGGATTATTTACCGAATGACAAGAAAAAAAGATCAAGGGGTTTGTGCCAATTGTGCCTATGGCAAGCAGTGCAGCCAAGAAGAATGTTTTCCAAAAAAATAGCGACTCCAGATGGAATCGCTTTTTTGTTTATTTGGGTTGATGAACGACGACTTGAGGAAATGGTATTTCGATATTGTTTTCGTCTAAAATTTCTTTAATCCGTTTTCTAATTTCACGCTCAACTTTGTAGTGCTGTTCGTTTTGTGTCTTGCAGACCACGCGCATATCGACGCTGCTTGAGTTTAGATTGATGACGCCAACGACAAAGGGATCTTCGACGATTTCAGGAAGCGAAAGTCTTAATTTTGGAAGTTCAAGATTCAAGAGTTCAATCGTCTTTTGTGCATCCTCATGATACGCGATACCAAAGTCTATAACCGCGACCGATGTATCCGTGGAATAATTAATGAGATCCGTGATTTCCCCATTCGATAAAATGATCACTTCATTTTTCCAGTTCTTTATCTTGGTTGTTTTTAACCCAATATCGGTGACAATTCCTTTAAATCCTTTGACTTGAACCGTATCTCCGACATCAAAGTGATGTTCAAAAACGATAAAGAAGCCTGCGATTAAATCATTGATAAACTTCTGAGCACCAAGACCGATCACTAATCCTAAAATCCCTAAACCGGCAAGCGCTGGGGCAACATTAACACCCCAAATCGATAAGATAATCATGATGGTGATAATCCATACGGTATACTTGGTAATACTGCGAAGCACACGAGCGACCGTACGCTTTCTACGTTTGGTGGGACCTTCTTTTTGACCAATCCGCTGTAAGCTCATCTTAGCGATTCTTAAGATGAGTAAGGCGACAAATAAGACGAGTAAACTGCTAATCGCACGATTGATCGATGATTCTAAAAAGGTCATGAAGTTTATCGTTAAATCGGTTAGATAAATACTGATGTCATAATTCCATACATAAAGTAAGAAACCGATGGAAGCGACCATAAAGATGAAATCCATCACATAGACAGAGATCACGATAAACCGTTTCAGTGTGTCTTCTCTCTTTTTAATGAGCAGGTTTTGTAAAAAGAAAAATCCAATAAGGAATAAAACCGTTCCTACAGTTAATCCAATATTGAGTAGAACAGAGGTAAAAAAGAGTGTTGATATCATAACTTATCCCCTTTCACAAGGTTTATTATACCATAATTTAGCACAATTTTAGCCCTTCAGGTCCTCATGGGGTAACCTTATAAAAAAATAGAGTTTTTATTTTAAAAAACTAGTAAAAAATGTTAAAATAAATGTGCGTTTTGGAGGTGGTTAATCCATGGAAAAAGATCATCGACGTACACCTTTCTATACCAAGTTAAAAGAATATGCCGAAAGTCACACCATCGCACATGATGTCCCGGGACACAAATTGGGTCAAATCCCCAATGAATTATTGGATTATGTCGGACCAAGGATGTTTAGACTCGATGCCAATGCACCTCGAGGTTTGGATAACCTAAATCGTCCGACCGGTGTCATTAAAGAAGCGAGTGAACTGATGGCAGATGCATTCAAGGCTGAAAGAGCCTATTTTTTGACGGGTGGAACGACCATGGGGATTTTGGCCATGATCATGAGTGTTTGTCGGGCTAAAGAAAAAATTATTATGCCACGAAACGTGCATAAATCTGCGATTAATGGTCTTATATTAAGTGGTGCGATTCCTGTTTTTGTCAAACCATATATTGATGAAGAATTAGGGATTGCCAACCATATGGAATTTGATGAAGTTGAAGAAGCCATTTTAGAAAACCCGGATGCCAAAGCGGTCTTTGTCATCAACCCCACCTATTTTGGTGTGGCGAGTGATTTAAAACGCATCGTTGATTTAGCCCATGCCCATGATATGCTTGTCCTCGTTGATGAAGCGCATGGATCTCACTTACCGTTCTCACCTTTACTGCCCATCTCTTCGATGGAAGCAGGTGCAGATATGAGCTCGTGTTCTCTACATAAAACCGTGGGTTCACTTACCCAAAGTTCGATTTTGATCACCCAAGGACCAGGGGTTGATCACGTCAGATTAAGATCCACAATTAACATGATCCAAAGCACATCGCCTTCATCCCTCTTATTATCTAGTCTTGACATCGCGAGAAAGACGATCTATTTTGAAGGTCCCATCATGATTCCAAAACTCATTGATATGGCCAAGGTCACGAGAGATAAAATCAACATGATTCAGGGCATAAAAGCGATGGATGATCATTATTTTGAAAATAACAAGAGTTTTGATTACGATGAAACAAAGATATTGATCAAAGTGTCAGATTTAGGTATCTCAGGATTTGATGTCTATAAAGAACTCTTTGATGAACATAAGATTCAACTTGAGCTTGCGGAAACGCATCTTGTCTTGGCCGTTTTGTCCATTGGGACCACACAAGGCGATTTAGATGCCTTGGTCGAGGCTTTACAAAAAGTGAGCGACAAATATTATCCCATGCAGTTACCTGCACTTGCACACAAGATTAAATACAGTTATCCTGAAGCGTATACACGTCCTCGTGAAGCGTATCATGCACCAAAGAAATATGTCCCCCTCAATCAAGCCGTGGATGAGATTGCTGCTGAATCTGTGATGATCTATCCTCCTGGAATCCCGATTGTGATCCCAGGTGAAATCATCTCACAAGAGATCTTGGATGACCTAGATTTCTATCAACGCAGTGGTTCAGTCATCCTTTCGGATACCGAGGGTGGTTATATAAAGATTATTGATAAAGAATATTGGGACAAATGGAGCGAAACCTATGAAGATGAGTAAAGTTGATTTATCGTTTCAAAGTTGTAAAAGTGAGTATAAAGACGCGGATGTCGTAATCTTTAGTGTTCCGATGGACGCGACCACAAGTTTTCGACCAGGTACCCGTTTTGCGGGTAATGCGATTCGTGTGGATTCCTTTGGGGTTGAGTGGTATTCCCCTTATCGCGAACGTGATTTAAATGAATTTAAAACGGCAGACATTGGGGATTTAGATTTACCGATTGGTGCTGTAGAAGATGCATTAAATGTTGTTTACAAAACGACCAAGAAGATTCTAAAAGATGGAAAAACACCCATGATGGTGGGTGGTGAACATTTAGTCAGTTATCCTGTGATTAAGGCTGTCTTTGAACAATACCCCGATTTGCACATCATCCATCTTGATGCGCATACAGATCTAAGAACTGAATTCTTTGGTAGAAAATTATCTCATGCCACCTTTATGCGTCATGTGCATGGCTTTGTTGGTGATGGTAAGATTTATCAGTTTGGGATCAGAAGCGGTGAAAAGCCTGAATTTGATTGGGCTAAAGCTGGACATGTCACGATGCGTAAATTTGACTTTGAAGGATTAGATAAGGTTTGTGAAACCCTTAAGGATGTCCCCGTTTACATCACGATTGATTTAGATGTTTTAGATCCTGCCGTATTCCCAGGAACTGGAACACCTGAACCCGGTGGGATGCAATACAAAGATTTACTTTGGGCATTTGATCAGTTTGAAAAGCTCAATCATTTGGTGGCTGCTGACTTTGTTGAACTTGCTCCGATGCTTGATCCTTCAGGAGCATCGACAGCCGTAGCTGCAAAAACCCTTCGCGAAATGGTCTTAATTCTACAAAAAGGATTAGAAAAGAGAAAGTAAAGCAATGAAAACTTGTTTCTACTACGTAGAAGCGAGTTTTTTTATTTCCCATTTTTTGACTTTATTTCTCATAAATCACCCCATATTTGTCAATTTATATGCTTATTTATACTAATTATTTTTATAAATTAGTTAAATTTCCCCTTTAAGCAAAGCTTTTGAATTAACTTACCCCATCAAGTATAATGAGAGTGCAATTAAAGGAGGAATGAATCATGTTATTTAAAAACTATGATCCACTAAAGAAAAAGCAGCTCCAAATTCTTGATCCAGCAGGCACGATTGTGGCTAAGGATTTAGAACCTAAATTGGACAAAGAAACGCTTTTAAAAATGTACAAAACGATGGCTTTGGGCCGTGTCGCCGACATCAAAGCATTGCAATACCAGCGACAAGGGCGTATGCTGACCTATCCACCTAACCGTGGTCAAGAAGCCGCACAAGTCGGTGCAATGGCAGCCTTAGAACCACAAGACTGGTTATCTCCAGCGTTTAGAGAACTAAACGCGATGCTCTATCGTGGGGTAAAACTCGAACAGATTTACCTCTACTGGTACGGCAATGAGTGGGGTAACCATTTTGATGAAGATGTCAGAGTGCTTCCTGTCAATGTCATCATCGGTTCCCAAGTGAACCACGCAGCAGGCTTAGCCTATGCATCCAAAGTATTAAAGAAGAATGAAGTTGCCATCGCAACCATCGGTGATGGAGGAACATCTCATGGTGAGTTCTATGAAGGACTCAACTTTGCTGCGTCCTACAATGCACCACTGGTCGTCGTGATCCAAAATAACCAATATGCGATCTCTACACCACGTAAGAAGGCAACCAAAGCTGAAACACTCGCGCAAAAAGCGCATGCTTTTGGCATTCCAGGTATTCAAGTTGATGGAAATGATATTTTAGCGATGTATGTAGCGACCAAAGAAGCTGTCGATTATGCACGTGCAGGTAACGGTCCAGTCTTAATTGAAGCCGTCACCTACCGATTAGGTGCACATACCACGTCTGATGACCCCACGATTTATCGTAAAGATGAAGAAGTGAAAGAATGGGAAGCGAAAGATCCGATGATCCGCTTCAAGAAGTACTTAATCGATAAAGGTTACTGGACTGAAGAAGAAGATCAAAAACTAGAAGAAGAAAACAATACCTATGTCGGTGAAACCTTCAAGAAGGTTGAAGCAACCGGTAATGCACCACTTGAAGATATCTTCTTCTATACCTATAAAGAAATGACCCCACAACTTACGGAACAATACGAACAAATGAAAGAATTCTTAAAAGAACAGGAGGGTAAATAATTATGGCAGTCTTAACATTATTAGAAGCAATCAACCAAGCACTTGATCAAAAGATGGCTGATGACCCTCGTGTTGTCGTTTACGGTGAAGATACCGGATTTGAAGGTGGAGTCTTTAGAGTCACCGCTGGCTTACAAAAGAAATACGGTGAAGACCGTGTATTTGATACACCGATTGCTGAATCAGCGATTACAGGTTCTGCGATTGGGATGGCAATCAATGGATTAGTTCCAGTGGCTGAAATCCAATTTGACGGTTTCGTTTTCCCAGGGTATACCGAAATCGTGACCCATATGGCGCGTTATCGTAACCGTACACGTGGCCGTCATGGTTTACCCATCGTCGTCCGTTTCCCTGTCGGTGGTGGTATCCGTGCATTAGAGCATCACTCTGAATCATTAGAAACACTTCTTGGTCATATTCCAGGATTAAAAGTAGTCATTCCTTCAACACCATATGATGCCAAAGGATTATTAATTTCCGCGATTGAAGATCCAGATCCCGTGATTTACATGGAACCTAAGCGTATTTATCGTTCGGGTAAACAAGAAGTTCCTGAAGAGATGTACCGTATTCCTATTGGCAAAGCGAAAGTTGTCAAAGAAGGTACCGATGTCACTGTTGTGGCTTGGGGTGCCATTGTAAGAGAAGTAGAAAAAGCTTTAAAACTTCTTGAAAATGACAACATCAATGTTGAACTTATCGACTTAAGAACCATCAATCCAATTGATGAAGAAACCATTTTGAACTCTGTGAAGAAGACAGGTCGTTTCGTGGTGGTTCAAGAAGCGGTCAAGACGTATGGTCCTGGCGCTGAACTTATCACTTTAGTGAACGAAAAAGCCTTCTTATATTTAGAAGCTGCACCGGCACGCGTGACAGGATTTGATATCACCGTACCTCTTGCAAGAGGTGAACAATATCACTTTGTTCAACCAGAAAGAATCGCTGCTGAAATCAAAAAAGTAGCGAAGTTCTAAGGAGGAAACGATCATGTATGATTTTAAATTTGCTGACATCGGTGAAGGAATTCATGAAGGTAAGATTTTAAAGTGGAATTTTAAAGCTGGAGATAAAGTTAAAGAAGGCGAAACATTAGTTATCGTAGAAACCGATAAAGTCAATGCGGAACTTCCTTCACCTGTCGATGGTGTGATCGAATCTTTAGGTGCGAAAGAAGGCGACACGATTCATGTCGGTCAAACCTTAGTCGTGATCAATGATGGTTCTGGTGCACCTGTTCCAGCAAAGAAAGAAGAACCCAAAAAAGAAGCGATTTCTGAAGGAAAAGCTGCTCCTGGTGTTATTGGACAGATCGAAGTATCTGAAGAAGTGATGGCATCATCTTCTGAAGCTGTAGGATCCAAAGTAGAAGTCGTTAATCAAAAAGTATTAGCAACTCCTGTGGCTCGTCAAATGGCGAAAGACTTAGGTGTTGATATTAAAACTATTAAAGGCACTGGAGAATTTGGTCGTGTCTTAAAAGAAGATATTCAAGCGGCTTATGAAGCGAAAAACCAGAAAGTTCAACCTTCTGTTACCGCACCTCAAGTCCAAGTACCTAAGGTATCTGTCTCCACTCAAGGTGATGTTGAAATCGTTGAAATTTCTAAACTTAGAAAAGCGATTGTCAAGAGTATGACCTTATCCAAGCAAGTCATTCCTCATACCGTCCTTATGGATGAAATTATCGTGGATAAACTTGTCGACTTAAGAAACAAAGTCAAAGAACAAGCAGCAGCGCAAAACATCAAGTTAACCTACATGGCATTCATCATGAAGGCAGTCATCTTAGCTCTTAAGAAGTTCCCCAATTTCAACGCTTCATTCGATCATGAGAATGACCGGATGATCTTAAAGAAATTCTATAACATCGGTATGGCTGTCGATACAAAAGATGGCTTAATCGTTCCTAATATTAAAGATGCTGACAAGAAGTCCATTTTAGAACTCGCGAAAGAATTAAGAGACGTTGCGGATGCAACCATCGCACGTACTGTACAATTAGCACAACTCCAAAATGCAACTTTCTCCATCACCAACTTTGGTGCAGCAGATGTCGCTTATGGCACTCCCATTATCCCTCATCCTGAAGTCGCTATTTTAGGTGTTGGTAAGATTTCTCAAAAGGCTGTGGTTGTTGATGGCGAAATCAAGATTGCTTACGTTTTACCACTATCCCTTGCTGTAGACCATCGCGTGATCGATGGTGCTGAAGCTGGACGCTTCTTAAATGTGATTAAGTCTTTATTAAATGACCCAATGATGTTACTATTAAGTTGAGGTGATTTCGTTGAAGACAAGTGATGTATTAATCCTAGGTGGTGGACCCGGGGGTTATGTAGCAGCCATTAAGGCGGCTCAACTCGGTGCCAAGGTCATCTTGGTTGAAAAAGAAGTCGTGGGTGGTATTTGTTTAAACCACGGATGCATTCCTACAAAGACACTATTAAAAAATGCAAAGATCTATAAAACCTTTAAGCATGCCCAAGATTATGGTATTGTCTTACATGGTGATTTTGGGTATGATTGGTCACTCATGTTAAAGCGTAAAGACTCTGTCGTTAAGCGCTTAACAGGAGGAGTTGCAGGATTACTTAAAAAGAATGGTGTTGAAGTGATTCAAGGTTTTGGTAAGGTATTAGGACCCAAGAAGGTTGAAGTCAACGGTGAAGTGATCGAGACGAAAAACTTGATTATTGCAACCGGTGCTTCCCCCATCGTTCCGCCTATTCCTGGACTAAAAGAAGCCTATGAAAAAGGTGTTGCTGTTACATCAAGAGAACTATTAGCCATTAAAGATGCTCCCAAGAGATTGGTCATTATTGGTGGTGGTGTCATCGGTTGTGAGTTTGCAACGATCTTTGGATCCTTAGGATCTAAGGTCACGATCATTGAAAAGCTCGATGGCATTTTACCCATGATGGACGATGATGTTCGTAATCAATATAGCAAATTACTAAAACGTGAAGGCATCGATATCTTTGTCAATGCAGAAGTTAAAGCAGTTGATGGTGGTAAAGTTACTTATTCATTTGAAGGTAAAGATCACGTGGTTGAAGCAGATACTGTCTTAGTTTCAGTTGGTATGCGACCCAATTCACAAGGATTAGAAGTTCTTAATCTCAAGATGGATCGTGCGGCCATTGTCACCGATGAACATTTAGAAACATCCGTCAAAGGTGTCTATGCGATTGGCGATGTCAATGGAAAATATATGCTTGCGCATGTAGCTTCTGCTGAAGGTATCGTGGCTGCTGAATACATTATGGGTAAAAAAGATGCGCATATGGATTACACACGTGTGCCTAATGCGGTTTATGGTGATCCTGAAATCGCCTCCGTTGGACTCACTGAAAAAGAAGCGAAAGCGAAGGGACTTGCCTATAAAGTATCGACCTTCCCCTTAGCAGCCAGTGGTAAAGCTATGGCTGATAATGAGAAAGATGGCTTTGTGAAACTGATTGTTTCTGAGAAATATAAAGAAATTATCGGTGCCCATATCTTGAGCTATCATGCGTCAGATTTGATTGCAGAACTTGGCGTAACGATGACATTGGAAGGTACAGCACACGAAATCGCTCATACCATCCACCCACATCCTACCCTTTCTGAAATCATTATGGAAGCTGCCCATGGTGCAGTGGACAAACCGATTCATATGTAAAACATTTAAAAGACCGACCTCCGGTCTTTTTTGTATCTCAAATTAAAATTAGATTAAAATATTATAAATAAGTTTATAAATAAACCTATCGAGCGTATAATAAGAACAGAAAGAAGGTTTGTTTATGAAAATAAAAAACATCATCTTAATCATTCTTGTTCTGGTATTATTAGGAATTGGAATCATGAGAGAGCCTGTGTCTGATTCCTTTGATATGATTTCAGGTGCCTCGACAGACACATATCGTACACAAATCGATTTGATTACCGGAGCTTCGGATGTTCATGGCTCTGGATCATATGATTAGTGAGGTATTTCTATGACAATCTTATTAGGTTCAGTGGTTTTAATCACCATATTCACGTATTTTTTCCATTCCTTTATCCGCAAGTATAATAAGTATTTCTACGGGCTCGCACTCATCTTATCTATCATCTCGTTTACCCAAGAAATCACGATTATCAACTTAGGGTATTTAGGATTTGCATTTTTCATCGTCGTGATGTTTGCAAGTACACTCGAACAAGGCAATTTGAGAAAGCATCTCATGGGCAATCGTGCAGAACTCGCGATTATCGGGGCGATGTTTGCGATCACGCATGGATTAAAATACTTAGTTTTTAGTTTGGATTATTCGTTTTTCCTTCGCTCTCCCCTCTATTTCTTTTTAGGAATCGCCGCACTTGTGATTATGCTTCCCTTAGCAGCTACCTCATTCATGTGGCTTCGCAAGAAAATGAAGGGTAAGACTTGGAAAAAACTTCATAAGTTATCCTATCTCTTTTATGGACTGGTTTTTCTCCATCTAATTTTGATAAATAATGAGCGGATGATTTTCTATATCGTCTTAGCATCTGTTTATGTGGTTTATCGATTACTCGCCTTGCTTACCGCAAAAAATAAAAAAGCAACACAACCCAAATTAGCTGTAGCAAACAAATAGGGATGCATTCCTCACTTCCCATCTCGCAAAATCATCGAAATATGGTATAATGAATCATAGAAGAAAGATAGGAAGTGATCATATGAATGTTTTGTCATTTACGAAACCTGCTCATGAAGTGATTTTGTTATTTAGTGATGAATCGTTAAAAGATGCGCTTGCACGCATGTCAGAACATCGTTTTACATCGATTCCTATCATCGATCGTGAATACAATTATGTAGGAACATTGACTGAAGGGGATATTTTGCAATATATCCTTCATAACAGAGATTGTTTTGATGGCGATCAGATGCTTAAAATATCTGTCAAGGACATCAAGCGTCATCGCGATTATGAACCGATCAATGTGAATGCGACGATGCCATTACTTTTATCCAAAGCGAAACAAGAAAACTTTGTGCCAGTGACCGATCAAAACGAGAAGTTTATAGGAATTGTGACAAGAAAATCTCTGATTGAGTATTTCTTTACCCATAACTTCATGGTTCTTTAGGTAGTGATAAAAAGGCACACCCGTGCCTTTTTCTTTTTACACATCATTCTTTTCTTTGAGAAAAGATTGTGTTACAATATTTGAGGGGTTGACCATAAATGAAGTTTTTATTGATGTATAATCCGGTAAGCGGAAGAACTAACTTCAAAGTTAACCTTCCTCTCATCCAGAAAATATTTGAAAAATCAGATCATACGCTTTCCATTTATGAATCGAAAGCCGCCAAAGACTTAGAGCGAGTCGCTTATGATGAAGCGAAGAACTTTGATGTCTATTTGGTCGCAGGTGGTGATGGAACAGCCAATGAAGTGTTAAATGGTGTGATGCGTAGCGATGTTAAGCCTGCGATGGCATTACTCCCTGGTGGTACAGCCAATGATACCGCAGCGATTTTGGGTATCAATAAGAACATTAAACGATCTTTGGACATCTTTTTTGAAGAAACACCTGTGTTGATGGATGTCAATCAGATCAATAGTCAATATTTCTTTTATACGGCAGCTTCTGGTCTTTTAACCAAGGTCAGTTATGATGTTTCAAGACGTCATATTAAGAAGTATGGTTATATTGCCTATTTAATTGCTGCAGTGAAAGATTTGACGAATGAATATCGCTATCCAATCAAGGTTAAATTTGATGATCAGTATGTCTCGATGGAATGTGCGATGGTTTTAGGTTTGAGCTCCAATCGTGTGGGTGGAATGAGACTTCATAATTTCTCCGATTCACGACTCAATGATGGACTTTTTGAATTACGTTTTTTTAAACGTGTGAAATCATTTTGGCGTTTTAGACTCTTGTCTTCCTTCATACGAGGTGGGAAGAAGTTACAAGAAGATTACCATTTAGCAAGCAGTCGTTTTGAAATAGAAACAAGTTCAAATGTTGACTGGAATTGTGATGGTGAGTTTGCCTGCAAAGGCAGTGTCGTGATTCAGACACACAAAGAAGCACTTTTGATGTATGCACATCCAAAGGTGAAGAAGAAGTATTTCTTGCCGAAATAGCTCAGGTGGTAGAGCAGCTGTCTCGTAATCAGCAGGTCGTAGGTTCGAGTCCTATTTTCGGCACCATTTTTAGAATAATTTGTTTTTTGAGAAAGACTATTGACGTTCAATGGTCTTTTGTTTTTAGTAACATACAAGCTCACTCATATTAATAAAAACTATAAGAGTTGAAAGCTATGAATTTCTAGGGTGAAAAGGGATTAGTTGAATTTAAATCGCACCCATGGATTTCTAGGTTCTCCACTTCCTAAAAAAACCAGTGTTAATGGCGTCAGTGGAGTTGTCATAAATCGATGGTGAAGAAGTTTTGATATAAAGATATGTTATAATTAAAACCAAAGAATAAAACTAAAATTTTCACACTATGGGGGAACTATTATGGAACAATTATGGGTTTGAGCACAACCTTGCGGGAAGCAGAAAGGGTTATTACATACCCCAAATTGTTGTGGCAATATATTACACTATCCGCGATGGTGGTTAAAACTAAAAACATACCATGCAATTGGTATACAATGGTATGTTGTGGAGGATCTGCATTAACATGAAAAAAGAAAAATTAATTCAAGGAATCCTAATCTTAATTGGCATATTACTTTCAGTCTTTGGTTCTATAATT
>CALMNM010000128.1 GCA_937868795.1 uncultured Acholeplasma sp. | reverse complement strand
CTTTCTCTTTCTTTTTCTCCTTTTTCTTACGGAGATCGCAATTAAGTGGAGATTGGCAAATTGCACCACCAATCTTACAGCCACCCTCTTCTTTGAGTGGGCATTCGTTATCGTCGCTCATTATGCCTCCTCTGTCTCTTTGCGGAATTCCTCGAGGCACTTCGGATGCATCCAGAAAGTTCCCCACGGCGTTGTAGTCTTGTCCTTAATCTCTGCAGGGGCCACGATGAGCGTCTTGCCCATTGCCCCCCCACACCACGCGCAACGGTGCTCTGACCACTTACTACCTGACGGTGAATGGTGTGAATGTTTAACTCCTGCTGTTCTTCCCATTTTTCATTACCTCTACGGGTGCTAATTTCTTCAAACATTTCTTACAAATGAAAACATTTGTCTCGGGGGTAGCCGATTTGTGATATCCATATGATACGTCGAGTTTTGAGTTGCAGAGTGGCGTCTTTCCATCATTTGAATAATGATATGCCTGACCATCTGGTGAATAATATCCCCAGCCAATTTCACGTACTTCAAAAGACGTCCATCCACAATTCGAACAACGATATCGTGGCCCGAGATAATTTATCTCAACTTCTTTATGACCACACTTTGGACAATATTTCGGGTGACTACTCATTTTCTTACCCTCGGTTTGTTCCAATACGGACTCTTGCACGACGGACAGACCTTCGGCGCTATCGGTTTCTTTGTTTCGGAATCGAACCGACGAGGCCACCATTCATGCAGACAGCGATTACACTGAAATTGCTCGATCTCCATTTTTCACCTTCATCACGTCTTTACACCATTCAACGAGTTCATCATGTGATAACTGGGCTTTCATTACGTTGGCTTGCCAACAGCAGAGAACGACATTATTACGGACGTATCCCTTGGAAGAGTCGATTCGGTCAATAGAACAACCTTCAAGTTCGGTCTGTGAATTGTAAACTTTCTTGGGAATCATTTTACGACCCGAATAAAAACATTTACCGCCCTGTTGTTCGTAAAGAACCATGAGAAACTCGTAATCAAGATCAAAATCAATACCTTTTTTCTTTGCTCTTCGGAGCGCGATAGAAAGAATACGACGCAGATGAACAGTAAGCGGATTTTCTTTAGTGCGTTTATCTCTACTTCGAAGATTTATTTCTCGGCGACATTCGAGGCATGTGTTTGAATGACCTTTTGTAGTTGGAAACTGTGAAATTGGCTTTGTTTTTTTACAATTAACACATTCCTTCAAATATTCACCTACAATTATATTAACCAGTGGGTATATATTGATTTTGGTTTTGAAATAAAATTTTTAAAGGCCGCAAATGGCTAAAGAGGTAGCAAACTGGGCTGCGAACAGCTGGTATATGCGCTGGTATAAAACTGGCCTTCATAGAAGCGTTTCCTTTGGGTTGGTTGGCTGGATGATAAATTATACGCTGAAGTGATAAACCAGTTGGTAGCCAGCTGGTAACAGTTGGAGAATCGACACGTATCAAGAACGTGTCTAATAATTTACAAATATTAGACATGAGAGTTTCTTCCCTATTTCTTCCCTGTTTCTTTCCTATATTCCTATAAGTATATAAAATAGTCCAGATATTGAAATTTTGAATTTGCTACAGCCCGCACCGTGCCTGCCACACCCCCCCCGTCGTGATTCTGGTGCGCCGAGGCCGCAGCGCGCTCCGATCCGCGAACGGCGCCCATTCTGCTATTATTTCGTTATCTTTATTTTAATGTTTTAATTCGACCTATTTTTAATGTGCGCGCTGAATAATAATGTTATCGTTCGTCGTTGTTCGAACGTTCGTGTCTATACGAATATCTCATTATCTCTATATCTCTCTATATTGTGCTTCTTGTCTCTATATCTCTCCAGATTTGAATTTAAATTCAAAATAGAAATCAATATGCCGTCGGTTTATCCCTATAGCCATAGGTAACCAACGACGGTGCACCATCGGCGCTTTGCGTTAAATGTCTATTCTGCGCAAAACCGACGAGCGCCCGCCGTTCGACGATAGCGCCGTTATACGTCGTTGTTTCCGCCGTCTCCGACGATAGCCGATGGACTATAGAGATGCATCTATCGTCGTTATCCCGTCGTTATCGTCGTTATACCGTCTCTATAGAGAAAACCTATTTCGAACTGAATTGAAATACGAATATATGGGCTTCTTTCTGGAAACGGAAAACGTAACATCGAGATATCGCCATTCTAACGATGCAGAATCAATATCGATTTTTAAGGCTTCTTCTTTATTAATAATCCTAAATTTTCGGTTTTTTAGCATTTAGTAAAAGCATATTTTATATCTATAGTGTATATATAATTATTATAAAATACCCTTATATGAAGGTCAAATATGGTTTTACTCAAATTTAAAAAACCGAATATTTAAAAAACCAATAAACCGCCTTGCGATATAATAGAGCGTTTTTTGAACGCCGTTTTGCCCAAAGTGCCCGTAAAATTGTCCGTTTCGGAATTCCGATTTGTATTGTGGCGGAATTTTATAATTAAGCCCAAATATTGCTCTAATTATCTCGTTATTTTGCCGTTATTTTGCCAAAATAACCTTAAAATGACCATTATTTCCACTGGACGACGGAGATTCCTTCCGACGTTATAGCGCCGTTTTACGACTGAACCGACGGTGCACCGTTGTCTCCGACGGCAATGTTATCCTGCTCTCCGACGTTAATGCCGCTACAACGCGAATATGACCCTTTTAGAAGCATTTTAAAATTCAATGATTAATCATACCATGACTGCAGACTTTTTGCTCTACAAAGCCAATAGCGCGGTTTTACGGGGATTCTAACAAACCACAAAAACCGATATTGCTAAACCGTCAGGCATTCCGACGGTAACATCGGCGCACCGACGGTATTTCCTCATCTCTCCGACGTTAAAGCCGATGATATCAACTGACGCCGACGTAAAAACCACTATTTTCCTACCGTCGATATTGCGTATTTTACCCGACGGATTAATCAGAGAGATTAACATGATTAATCATGATAGATTTTTGGTCTATCACATTTTCGTAACTTAAAACAATTTTACTTGTGTAATTAATCGCACTGATTAATTATCATGATTAATCATTACAAATTAAATCTATCATGATTAATCATTACAAACCAACTGGTAGCATTCCTGCCCATTTTAGCCTTCTTTCTGAATTTCACGGTTTTCGCGGGCCGTGTTTTGCTCTACCTCTTCAGAAAGTAATATTTCGTCTCGATTATAAAAATTTTAACCTTTCCAGCCCATTCTGGCCGCGCAGCGGAGCGCATTCCTCAAAAAACACTTTATTTCCCATTTCCGTCTCATTTTAAAATATTCATTACGTCGAATATTAATTTTTTCATCCGTTATCTCTCCGTAAAACCTTTACGACTGACCCGACGTTAAAAACAGGGTCTCTCCGTTATCCGACGTTCGTTCCGACGTTCCGTCGTTCGTCGGGCTGCTCCGTCAAAAATGCACTGCAACATTTGAAGCAAAGTTTATATACCCTACCGTCGATTTAAGTGTGTTTATCGGCGGTGAAGTTCTCGGCGTTTCGTCGGGACTTCAGACGGACTGATAAACCTGTGCACCGTCTGAATCCATCGGGGATATCGGCACAATTCAGACGGGAAGAACGACGCGGGCCGACGGAGATTAGCCATTGTTTCCGTCGGTTCCGTCGGTAATCGTCTGGTCTGCCGTCGGCAACTAATCCGCTGCCGTCGGAACGACGGGCCATCGACGTTGTAGGGTGCTTGGGTTTCCCTCTGAATATGGGGTTTCTCCGACGATACACATCGTCAGTTAACGACGGATTCCGTCGAATGATGTTGGCGATTGAACACGGAGAAGCCGACGACGGAGGGTTTAAAGGTAAAACCGACGAGTCCGACGGGAACGACAGAGATTAGTTCTGCCCGACGGAAAACAGAGATTCCCCCGACGGTGAGTGTTGCATAGGTTTATGGGTTTTACGTCTACAGTTCGTCGATTTTCCTGCACTCTTCCGTCGTTAAAAAAGTTAAAATCCCTGTTTGAATCCGACGGTTCCGACGTGAGAAAGGAATTTCTCCGACGTGACTGTATGACGGTTCAGATGAAAAAATACCACATGCGAACGACGGACAGCCGACGAGTTTTTCATTCTCCTTCAACCGAAGAGCCACGGAGAACCACGTCGGAGGAGTTGATGTTTATCGACGAGAGATTAAACCAGTTTATCCTGAAATACGGAGAACCCGTCGTAACGTCGGGTGGCTCCGTGCAAATTTCCTTATCGGTTGATAAAGTCAAATTGGAAAATAAACCCAATTTGGCGTCAAATCGTTAAAGGAGTGTTAAAAAATGGCAAAAAAGGTAAAACAAAACCAAATTGTGAAGGAATACGAATTTTCCGACGTTGACGACGTTTCCATAATGTTTGGTGCTTCGTCGGAAATTGCCGTTCGTTCCGTCGGTGGAGGTAAAGTTATTATTCCCGTCGATAGAACGTCGAAATTCGTTTCCGTCGAAACAGCGTTAAGATTTGAAACTTCCGACGGAGAATACGATTCTCTCGTCGTAAATTCAACACTTTACGAATTTTCGACGGTGCATTCACTTCTCCCGACGAAGGCAAAAGGTCGTTCTTCCGTCGTTGTCCGAGAGAAGAAGTTCCCCGACGGAGGAATCTTTTTCACCGTCGAAATTACTTACAATCTTTAAACCTTTTTTCGGCTGATAAAGCCTTTTTGGGAAAATTAAACCCAAAATGGCGTCAATTTCGAAAAAGAGGTAAAAAATGGCATATTTAGGAGTAAAAATGAAATACCGTCTGATTCTCGACGGAATTTTGTTTCATGAAAGTTTTAACCGTCCGACGGTTGAACAAATGAAAAAGCAATTGATTACGGCGGGTATCGACGAGAGCCGATTAAAGGTTACGGAGATAATGCCAAATCTTTAACGTCGGAGAGATGGTTAAAAATGATACCAGAATGTCCGAATTTAAAATTCGACGCTATAGAGCAAGAATTTTATTGTTCGTTTCGACTGACCCGACGTGACAAGCAAAATTACGTCTGTGCTTACGACGATAGAGACGTCGAAGAGATGAAAAAAGACGGCATTATATGTCCCTGTTGGAAAAATGAAGACTAAATTAATTTTATTTCCATTTTTGAATGATAAAGCCGCTATGGGAAAATAAATCCTATACGGCGTCAAATCAAAAAATGGAGACAGTAAAATGGCAAGAATCCCGTTTAAGAATCAAAACGGCGTTGATTTTACGTCGTTCTCGTCTGAAATTAGGGAAAAAATCGATGCTGGCTTCCGTCGGGCTGCCGACGAGAAAACAAAAGTTGCCACGTCGAAAATGACGGGAAAACTCGCCGATATAGTCGGCATTTCGACAAATCCGCTCATTAATGGTCACTGCGAGAAAATGCAGTCCAAATCGGGCGCTATTTGCCAAAAATGCTATTCTATAAGGCTTCTTCTGACGGCCCGCAAAAATGCAATTACGGCGTGGACGTCGAACACCGTCCTTCTCTCCGACGAGAACCTTTCTCCGTCGAAACTTCCGACGATACCGTCGGGGTCGATGGTGAGATTCAATCCTCATGGAGAACTACAAAACGACGCTATGATGTCAAATTTCATAAAGATAGCCGATTTGAATCCCAATTCAAAATTCGTGCTCTTTACGAAGAGATATGACATTCTCCGACGGTTTAAAGACCAAATACCGTCGAATCTTGCCGTCGTTGCATCGGCGTATTATATCGATAAGCCGATGGAAGCATTCCCCGACGGAGCAGACACGATTTTCAACGTCGTAACCGACGAATACGTCGAGAGCACAGGAATAAGACCAAATTGCGCTTTAAAGTGCAATTCCTGTTTAAAATGCTGGCAAAAAGGCAAAAAACAGGTAATTGTTGAACATCTCAAATAAATTATTCAATGCACAAAATAAACCCCTCACATCAATATTTTTCTAATCGGAATCCAATTTGAGGAATTTTCTTCAATTGGACGAATTAGATTAATATTTCTGATTCGAAATAAAAATGGCTGGCTTATCAAGAATGAGATGCTTATCAGAAATGAGACACCCTTTCTCAAAAATGAGATGCTCATCATCTATGAGATGCCTCTCAATTTTGGAGCACACCATCTCAAAAATGGGATACCTCCCGACGAAAACCGACGGGAATGTGCCGCTCCCCGACGCCAGCACCGAAATGACTCCAGACGACAGCGACCCAGTTACGCCCCAGTTAGGCGAATTGGGGCCAGTTTGGGGCCAGTTATGCAAATGGTGAAAAAAATGCAGCCAGTTCAGTTTATGCATCCCGATGGGCATTGCGACGACTTCCTCGAACACGTCGAGAAGTTAGGTTACGATGCCAGTTTTGAATCGTTCGACGAAAATGGCCTCGATGTAGTCGATAACGCCCTCGCATGGCTGAACCGTGCTAACGATGGCGTCCGTTACATTCTCGCCGAGTTTGGGGTGGTTGTGACAATTCCAGCATAAATTAGTCCGTTCCATGTTTCCTCACAACGATTTGACGCCTACAGAGTAGTGCTGATACCCTTCATACCTATACCATAATTTTCCTACCCCGTCAAGCCATAAGGGTGCGTCCCTATGGCGCGGAGGTATGCAACCATGTTGGTTGTTTGTCCGTCAGTAAAAAATGGCACAATTGCTCAAGAGGTAATGCAACATGCATTCTCCCTCGTTCGTCTTCGAAGCAATCTGGTTCACGGGTTCTCACCCGACGACCAGCGCGAGTATGACCGAGGATGGGATACTGCAGAACTTCGCGCTCCGATGCTGAAAACGATTTTCCCCGACGAATTTCGAGAATCAGAATTATTTTTGATTTTCGACTTCAGAATTAATTCTGAAGATGGAACCATCGAGGGAACGACAATTCACGTCGTAGATAGGAGTGTGCTCGATATATGACAGCAAAATGTGATGTTTGCGGGTCTCCTGCGTCGAATTTCTATTCGATGGGAGTATTCAGTTTTTCCTTCTGCCAGTTGCATCATGCAGGCTGGATTAAGGGAAAGAGCATTGCCGATATGAAAAAGGAGATGAGTTAAATGGTTTACGCCAACGTAAATTTTAAATCGAAAAAGGCTTTGAAGGAAGCCGTTGCCGAAGGGAAACAGATTGGTATTCACCAAGTTGGGCCTTTCGCCGACAGATGCCCGAAAGATGGACAAGTTTTCCTCGAGGGGCCGTGGTATCCAGAGCCTCACCGATGGTATGCAGAATGCGTCGTAAAAGACGGAATCATTCAGAAGGTTAAGTAAACGGGAATGGAAAAGACGGTTCGAATCCGTCACCCGTTATATCCCCTACGGGGGAGTGTGATAAAAAATGGCAAAAATTAGTTTTGAACTACCCGAGAATTGCGACGAGAATGAAGAGTATTTCATGGTCAGAAAGAAAGACCTTCTCGCCGTGCAGCAGGGATGCCACGACATGATGGATGCTGCACTCTTCTGGAAAATGAACTTTGACCAGTATGGTGACGATAAGAAGCCTCGCAGGTTATACTATGGCCTGATGGCAATCGACAATGCCCTCTGGTGTCTGGTTCATAAGACCAGAGAGATTGAAAAGGATATCGGCCTGATTCACGACCATGTTGTAATGATGCAGAGGGTGGGTAAGGAATGAATGCTACCCTCGGTCTTTCCCTGCTTCTGACTTTCGTGGTCGGCGGTCTCGCAATCTCTTCCTACCTCTTTGTGTCGGCGGTGGCCTGAATGGAAGATGGTCAATTCAATCAAGCCCGTAAAAGGCTGGAAACAGCAGTTTTCGACTTTTACTGCGAGATAAATCCTTCTTTCACAAAAGAAACAAAGGAGAGAACAGTCCTGCGAGTCGTTCAGTCCACGATGGAGAGATTAAAATGACAGTCGATACGTGCCCTGTCTGCAAGACGGACAATCTCATTTTTGAAGATGAGTATCTCTTCGGGGAAAATCCAGCGGATGATAACAGCGAGTATATCATGATTCGTGCCCGCTGTCCGTCGTGTAAAGCAGAGTTAATTCTGAAGTATCGCTTCTGTGACTACGAGGTAACTGGATTCGGTAATTAAGACCGACGGCAGGTTCACGGCCTGCTTCCAGTTTTTCGGCGGTAGCCGACCAGTTAATCAGAGAAAAAACTAAAGCGGCGAAGAGCCGTGACGTCGAGTCTCTCTGATAGGCTGGCAACGTGCTACCGTCGATACAGATGGAGTCAAAAAATGGCAATTAAAACTGATTTACGAGCGGGTGTTGACAAGTCCTTTTGGGATTGTATTGTCGAGGGGATTTGTCCTTTCGATAGAGGTAAAGCCACCATCGGTGGAGAAAATTATCGGTGCGAATGCCCGAAGGAGTGTCCCGATGGTATCAGACTCTGCTCCGAGTATCGTCGGATAAGGGAAGTTGGATACCGTCAGGAGGATTGGAAATGATGGAAATGGAATCAGTTCGAAGCCGTCTGCTGGAAATCCTCGATTCTATCGGCGAGAGACAGCAGGAATCCCGCGAATACATGGCAGGAGCCTTCGAGGGTGACGAGATGTATGACTATCACAACGGACGCGACGAAGCGCTCGAGGTGACAAAGCAGCAGATTCTCAATCTCTTCTCCGAAGAGTTAATTTAAATCGGGAAAGGAAAAGCAGGTTCGAATCCTGCGCCCGATATCCGCCCTGCGGGGCAGGAATTAAAAAATGGCAGCAAAAATCATTGGCGATAACATCGTCAATAATTCATTCGAACTTGGCGTCGTGCGGAGGAAATTTCTGATTGTTTCCTTCGATGAAAACGTCAGTGATGGCGAAATGCACGAAGTTGCTTCTACCCTTCGTCCGACGACCAACATGGTTGCAGTTCACTGTGCAGTTGGAACCGTGTCTCGGTATGACCACGGCTCGACGCACATCTCCGCACATATCACTGGAGGTTACGGCAATGTCGAGTGAGGACACCTACGACGTATTTGAGTGCCACAAGTGCGCTCGACCTGAATGTTGCAGCAGGAAGAATCTCATCGGAGAAGAACCACCCCGTTTTTGCCCAGTTTCTGGAGTAGAAATCGATTGGAAATTCGTCCGACGGGTTTGCCCTGAACGCACAGAGATGCATGACTATCTGAACGATATGCAGCAGAATCTTGCGTATTTCTGTTTCGGGTTGGTTGCAAATGCGGCGACCCTTTCGCTGACAGAAAAGGCACAAATCTACACGACTATGGAGGAGTGTCAGGACAAGTTTTCTAAACTTATCGTCGAAATCATCGATAAGGGGATGATTGAGGGATGAAAGTTATAACGACCCTTACCAAAAAGGAGCGCGATGCGTGGAATAATTTCACAAAAAACCATAATTGTGATGGAATTCCATGTAATAAATGTCCGTTCCAAGTTCCATGTGATGCAGACGAAAACAATGGTGCTGATACTCGTTGTATTATCAACTGGGTCAGTGAAATTATCGACGGGTGTGACGTCGGTTAAATCGGGGTTCGAATCCCCACACACCCCTCTGCCCTACGGGGCAGGAGTTAAAAAATGGCTGGAAAAATTATTCTCGATGAGAATCCCGACTACGGCAAGGTTGATGTTCCATTCAAGATATTTCATCAGAGGAGAATCCTCGATGCAATTTGGGGTATGGCCTCAATAGCCAATGACCACAAGTCTGACGGAACCTGCGCTGACCGTGATTCATACGTTCTGACGTGTGATTCTACGAGGGAACAGCGTCTTGATGAAATCTTCAGTTCTCTCCGTTGCATCAATGTCATGACGTGGGAGGAAGAGCGGTTAATCAAGAATGCGCTCTTTGAATTGCGGCATCCACCGAAGAAGTGTCCGACCTGCGGTAAGGAGATGGACTGAATGCTGTCAGTTACCGACGTGATGGAATTAATTCGGACTCGCATGAAAGAGGCTGACAAAGACTTTGATATGTCATCGGAGCCAACCGAGGCTCATGGATATGCAGCGCAGGTTGAAGTTCTCCGTGACATTCTCGATGAAATTGAGGAGAATCAGAAGTCTTCGAACAAGTTGGTTCTCTCCCTGTCGAATTATGACGACGACTTAATCCAAGACCGCATGATTCTCGACGGCGATGTTCTGAAAACGAAAGAAATCCGTTTCACTGTCAATCTGGACGAAAAGCGGATGTATTTCGAGGAATGGGTCAGTAAGTGTTAGGGGGTGCAAATCCCCTGCCCATTATATCCCCGAAAGGGGAGTTGAAAAAAATGGCAATCAGTAACCACATCTACATTCGTGATGGAAAAACGGCTCGAATGCTCGATATCCACTCGGAAAAGGGAATGAATCCCGAGATAGCCTACTTCAAGTCCTCCGATGGTAACATCTATGCATATACCTTCGAGGAATTGCTGAATGCTCTCGATGGGTCTATTGCACGTCGGAAAGCCAGTGGTGAATCTCGGAAATATCTTCTCGTTGCGACACCAACTGATGGTCAAGGCGCGACAGACGAATTTACTATCATCACTCCGACGTATATGGATTCAGTTCATCTCGAAAATTTTGCTTTCAAAAACCGTCGTGGTCATATCAAGACCCTCGAGGTTTACTGCAAAGGGATGGTTGATTAAATGTCCGTGCTCAATCTGACCGCTGGAAAGCGGAAGGAAGTTCTCGACGAGTTAAAATCTCTCGCCGAGAATGTGAAGGATAGTCAGTTTCAGATTACCCACATCTATTTCCTGAATGGCTACCTGAAAGCCCTCGAAGATGTGAAAGACCTATTTGAACTCGACCCCGAGGACGAGGAACCGTATTTCACTGACTATTCCCTCGATGAGTTGAAGGGAAATTTCATCATTCCAAAAGAGTGAGTATCATGGCCGAAATCACGTTTGAATCCACCAGAGGCGAAGTTGGTCTTGAACTGACCTATTTCGTTGTTACGCTCTACCTCGACCCGTTGAAGTATCGTGTCGAAGATGCAGTTGAAAACATCCAGTTTCTCTGTTCGTTCTACCCCGAAGCAAAGTATAACTACGGAGAATGCGGCACATATCAGGTTGCTTACCCGTCGTATCTGCCGAACTTTGACCACCTGCTTATCGGTCTTCTGAAAATCGAGAAAACTGGACGCAACAACAGGAGGTAGCCAGATGGAAAATTTGGAAACCTTATCAAAACGAGTCAATTTGAGAAAAGCACGTTGCTGTGCTAATTGCATGGAACGAGACCGTCGGTTTGTATCGAGATGTTTGAAATTTCCGACTCTCGATGTTACCGAGAATACAGTCTGTAACCTTCATAGGTTTTAATATGAGCACAGTCGTTAAGTCTTATCCGTTGCTCGCCAACGGTGAACCGACTGAAAATTTTTTCGTCAGGTGTCAAGGCAAAATTAAATCGATTCATACCTGCGGCAATTGCCGTGCCTGTCTTGACATTCTGACTGACGATGATGGGGTTCCCTATGTCTTTTGTGACGAGGAACCCATCTCATCCTGAAGCCGCACGGGGCGAGTCGCTACCGACGGCAGGAATGAGAAATAATGGCAAGCATGAAGACGAATATAACCATGATTCGCAATCTGAAAAAAATCTACGGCGATAGAATCTGTGCATTCTACGGTGAGATGGTATCTCGCAGCCAAAAACAGTTCCGTGACGCTTCGGAGGAATACCATAAGGCCGTCATGAAGGATATTGAACTCTACGCCGTGACCAAGTATCCCTTCCTCGAGAAGAAACTGCGGTGTGACTACCGCTCCTCGTCGGCTGGAACTGAAGAGATTATGGTTTCACTGAAGGTTACTCGGTGTGCCACGCCAGTTCTGTCGGCGTTGAAAGATTCCATGAAGGATTGGGAAAAGCGTCGTAAAGATGCCGAAATGCGTCTGGAAGATTGGGAAGAGCAGGCTATTCGTGACGCCGTTGAAAAGGCTGAACTGCCTCCCTTTGACCTCGAGGGATAAAACCCCTCACCTTTATCGAAGCCGTCGTGGGCCAATCCCATACGGCGATAAAAGGAGTTGAAAAAACTAATGGCAAGTTGGACTATAAAAAGTGCGCCTTGTGGTGATTGCGATGTTTACATCATGAGATTAAGTTGTAGCGAAGAGACCGCCTCGAAAATATTCGAAAAAATGAAAGAGCGTCTTAAAGGTGTAGAAGTCAAAGGCTATGCAACTTATACTCAAAATGGAGTCGCTTACCTCGAAAGCATGACTAATGATGAAAATGCTATTCGATGGATAAATGCTGCATGTTGGGCGCTACGAGAGGTAACGAGGGGTTAATCCCCCTCACACTTCCTGAAGCCATCGGAGTTAAGGCTCTATGGCAGGAAAGTGAAAAAAATGGCTAACTTCAGTAACATGAAGAGCATTGCCGAAATTGAGGCCGATGCTATGAACCTTGCCCGCGCTGTAAAAGTCCCTGTCGCCGAGATTGTTCTCGATGAGAGCAACAAGCCTATCGGTGCACGTCGGATTGACAAGCGTTGGGGAATCAAGAACCTCAAGACGACGGAGATTGTCGATTTCTGCAGCGACCAATACACCGTCCTGCAACACGCCGAGGCCGTTCAGATGGTGCTCGGTGGTCTTCGTGCCAACAACGTCGAGGCTCGCGGTTTTCTGAAGAATTACAACGACAACATTGCCGTCGAAGTTCTTCTTGATAACGTCGTAATGCCAGTTCAGGGCAATGGCGACGTTGCACATAACCTGCGGGTCAAGGATGACGCCAACGGAATTAATCTCGGAATTCGTTTCGTGAATTCCTACAACAAGTCGGCGGGTTTCCGTGGTCATGGCTTCGGCTGGCGTCTGGCCTGTTCGAATGGAATGTTCCTTCGGACAGTTCTGCCCGAGACCAAGTTCAGTGTCAAGCACACTGGCGACGTGGTTGGTCGGGTTGCAGGCCAGATTCGTTCAGCAATTTACCGTCTCATCAAAGAGCGCGGTGCAGTTGTCGCTATCGTCGAGAAAGCCCAGCAGGAGACCATTCCTTTCAAGAACGAGAAAGAAGTGGTTATGACCCTCGCTGGATATACAGGTAGCGAACGGCAGGCGAACAACATTCTCTCTTCGAATGCTGGCTTACCTCTTCAGCCCACTCGCTGGGAACTCTACAACGCAATGACGGCTTATGCCACTCACACGGCGGGTCTGTCGTTCCCGATGTATGAGAAACTTCAGCGTGGAGCCGAGGATGTTCTCACCCGTCCAGTTGAGATTGTCATCGAGAAGGCCGAGGATATTCGGATTATCGAGTGATGATTATGGGTGGACTTGAAGACGTGGATTACCAGATGGCTGCCCTTCTCATTGGCAGTCTCTTTGTCATTTTTATGACAGGCGGAATTGGAATTATCCCCGTTGCAATTGTCTGGTATCTATATTATCGGGCAAAGAAAGCACAAAAAGAAGGATTGATTAAATGAAGAGTGAAAATGAACTTCGAGAAAGAATTTCCGAATTGGAATATCTTCTTGAACACAGATTTTCTTTCGGAACTCCGATGGAATATAATGCCAGAGCAGTGATTCAGTCGGAAATTGATACCCTGAAATGGGTGTTAGATGGGGAATAAACCCCGTCACCATTTTGGAAAGCCAGAAGGATGCGTTCCTCTGGCCCGTGGTGAAAAAAATGGCTTTTTCAAAAGATACTCTTGCGAAATTAAAAACACTGGCTGAACGTGGCAGCGAAGGTGAAAAAGACAATGCTGCTGCGTTGCTTGCCAAGTTATGCGAGAAGTATGGAGTTGACCCCGAAGATGTTGCTACCGATGATGCAACTGCATATTATTGGTTCCAGCACCGTCGGGGAAAAGTGTTCAAGACACTCTTGTTTCAATGTATCTACAAGACAGTTGGCGTCGGTTATAAAACCTTCACTCGCAGTCAGAATCGACGTGCTGAAATTGGAACTATCTGCACAAAGGCGCAGGCAATGGAAATTGAACTCGACTATGAGTTTTATGCCAAGCACCTGCAGGATGACATTGACAGACTGCTTTCTGCTTTCATTCAGACGAACAACATCTTTCCCCCCAATGCACCTGTCGCTGAAAAAGATACCCGTAGTCAGAGAGACAAGATGCTGCAGCATGGTATTGAAAGACGAATGCGAACATTACAGATTGAATAGACCACACAGATGCCCCGCGCATATGGGTAGGCTTCACAGCAGCGGAAACGGATTCCAAATGTGACCTAATACCCATCTATACATTTCGTAGCCAACAGAACGCGAATATGAGGCTCACTGTAAATTATTCACTGACCGCAAAGGCTATTGAGGTGCAAATCCTCTGGTCAGTATTCCCGAAAAGGGAGGAGAAAACAAAATGGCAATCTTTAAGAAGGTAACAAAAACCTATCATTATCGTGGAGGTAGCGTTGTTTACGTTGCAGCCGATGGCACAGCAACTGCATTTGACCGTCGGACTGACCAGTTGGCAACTTTCCAGAAAGCCAAAAATGCTTTCGACTTCATGAGGACAGGAACAATTCCGCTCGAGGAAACAAATCCTGTTCAGGTTGTTGCACCGATTAAAAAACACCCCGACCCAGTTCAGACTTCAGCAATTCCATCTGAAAAGTCGGGAGTAGGAGCAATGGCAACGGGAGACCTTATCCCGTTAATGTGACCACTATGGAAACAGAAAGGGAACTCACCTGTTTGATTAAAATTCTCGACGGAATGACGGGTCTGGTTGGACTTTACACCCAAATTCTCGATGAGAATCCCGAGGTAAAAAATATTCTCCGTCGGATGAGTCCTGAACTAACACAGGACATTACAACGAAAACTGAAACTGTGAATAAACTTGTCGCCAAGTATCGACAAGAAAAGGGCTGGATATAGGCCATGCGGGGTTCGAATCCCCACTCTTTTATACGCCGAAAGGACGAGTCGTCCGAGTAGGCGGAGTTGAACGAAAATGGCAAACGCACCCAAGAAGTTCAGGTGTGCCTGTGGCACAAGTATAACCGTCGAGACCCCGCCAAAGTCATTCAGCAGCATCGATGGATGGTTAAGGCTGTATGACCCGATGTGCCCTGCATGTCGTCGGCAGATGGTGTTGTATCTCCCTGTGACCCCCGAAGCAATCATTGAAAAGTTCAAGATTTCTCTCGAGGATCGTCATAAGGTATATGACCGATTCCGTCAGGCAAGGTTTATTATCGACGACCCACGCTCTATCGTGCGTAAGGTGGCAACTGTTGATGGTTCCGATGTTTACGAGGTAAGGAGTCCTGACAAGGATAAGTCTTACGTCGTGTCAGTTCGTGAGCCTGAATTCTATCAGTGCAACTGTCCTGACCACATCTATCGGGCAGTGCCCTGTAAGCACCTCATCGCCGTGATGATGAAGCGTGACAGAGGGGAATAAATCCCATCCCCTTTGTTTCCCGAAATGCCAGTAAGGATAAACTATCACCTAATCCCTTTCCTTACTGGCGCGGAGAAACAATGTATCTAATTGAAGAACTCATTAGAGAATCAACTCGAAAAATCTTCATCGAATCTCCTCGTTATCTTGGTCTTGCTACCGATGTGGTTGGCGGACAAGTTATTGGTGAGCCATGTATTGGCCCAAAAACGAATTATTATCGGATTCCAATCAAGCATGGGCGTGATATTGTTGGAAACGGAATGTATTTCGTTAACTGCAAGCCGCTCTTCTGGAAAAACGCAAATTGCGATTGGGGAGAGATATGGTATTGGTTTATCGCTGATACTGCAGACCAGCCAGTTGCGCTATTTGCTGATAGATTTGATAGGGACTATCCGATGCATATTCTATGTGGAGATATAGCAGGATTTCGTCGGGGTGATTTGGAATTATCTTTCTTCATTGAATAATTTTTCAGGTGAAAAAATGGTTGAAAAAACGGTAGCCTCTACCTCTATCAATCAGGTGGCGGCAGGTATTAAAAGAGCAGTTGAGTTTGGTATCCTCAAAGCAGGAATGCGCGCTCTCGATTGGGGAGGCGGCAGATTTGATACTGGAATTGCCTACCTCGCCAGTAATGGTATTGAATGTCGTATTGTTGACCCGTATGCCCGCTCTTTCGAGGAGAACCAAGATGCAATTGCGTGGGCACTGACAAAAGAAGAACTACCCGACGTAGTTTTCCTGAATAATGTCCTCTGTGTCATTCTCGATGTTGAAGAACGACGGAAAACGATTTTCGCCGCATGGAGTTATGTCCGTAACGGTGGAACTCTCGTCATTTCGAATTATGCAGGCGACGGCACAGGAGTAGTGAAAGGATTCCAGAACAACAAACCATCATTGGCCTACCTCGAGGAAATTATGAGTGTCCTCGGTGGTGGTTTCACAATGACCAGAAAAGCAGGAATTTTATTCTTCAGGAAGGTGAAGTAACTTCAAAACTTTTTCCCGTAAAGCCGTCTGGTTAAGGCCAGCGGCGCGGAGAAAAAAATGGCTATCGACTATAAAATTCTTGAACAGATTCGAAGTCTTGAACCATTCGACAAGTCGAATCTGATTGCAACGCTCATCAACGATATGTCGTTCCCTTACAAAGAGGTAGCAAAAGGTCTGGCCCAGCAGCACCCGACGCTGCAGCAGAACTTCATGCGGCTTTGTGGGTGCTACATCGAGGAGATGGCGAAGAAAGAATATACTGACCTTCGGAACGAGGCATCCGCCGAGTTTGCTCGTATCGTCGTGCAGCGGTGTGAGAACAAGATGTATTTCCCGCATGTGTGATGAAAATGTCGCGTTTGTATTGTCGGAAAGTTGATTCTTGTCTTGAGTGTCCTGCCCGTGAGAGGAGATCCACAAAAATTCGTGGCGCTCTTCGGTATCGGTCTCTATGCACTCGGTCAATGCGGTGGATTGCCAATGGTGAACCAGTTGCACAAGGTCGTGTTCCTACCGATCTTGAAGAGGCAACAATTGTTGAATCTTACACGGTAGCGCCTTTCTGTCGTCTGGAAGTGGTTGAATGAGTGAAGCACAAAAGTATGTTTGTCTCGGTTGTAGTTGGAACTGTAAATTGGAACCAAATACAACTGTATTGCACATGCCCGAAGCGTGTCCATTTGTATCAAATCCAGAAGGTTGTATAAAACCACGATGGGAAAGGGATTGTCGATGATTCAAGCCCGAGTTGGATCGACGTTACTGAAAGCAGAACAATGCGGAAATTCTCTTCTCCGTTTTATTCGTGCAGGTGACGGAAAAGAAAAGACTATTGAAATGACGCCGAGACAAGTATTTTTGCACGATTTTAACGACGGTGAACTTCATCACTGCACGATTGAACAGTTTTGTGAAAATGTTTGGAAGCACCGTGAGTTGATTTTCAATGGGTCTTAAAAAGAACGAGTTTCTCGTCGGTAAACATTTTGAGACTGAAGAACTTGCTTGTAAGGCACGTTCATTGGTGCTTGGAGATTCCAGAGTTGAATTTCACCCGAGCAGAAAATGGGTAATTCTTTCGACCACAGAACCAATTTGGAAAGAATGGCGTCGCACAATGGGCGGTGTTGTTAAGTTATAGGTCAGGAGACCTATATTCCCTATTTATTGGTCTGGAGACCGATATTTCCCTGTAAAGCCTAACGGGTAACGCCGTTAGGTGCAGAGGTAAATTATGAACCAGTTTGGTGCACAAAAATTGAACTACTACGAGACAAAAAATCTAATCGATATTGCCCTTGAAATGGATAGGGAAATCGGCGAACTGAAACAGAAAATCCAGAAGTTCGGAACAGGCTTCGAAGATATCAAGGTTCAGACAGAATACCTTCGGTATGAACGGTTTGAAGAACCTTATGACTACGATAGCATTGTTGTTCTGGAATCAAAACTTGCCAAGGCTGATGAAGTCGATGAAGCAAATCAGGAGATTTTCAAGGAGAACAAAGAAATTACAGAACGCAACAAAGAAATATTCCAGCGTCTCATTGATTTGATACAGGCTGCAGGACTTTCTGTGCGCGAGTATCGGAAACCAATTGGTAAGCGCACCGAGCGTTGGACTGATGCTTCTTGGTATGAGGCATTACGCATTACCATTCCAATGAAAACTCCAGTGCCGCCGAGTAAAGACAATATCAAGTATAAAATTCGTCAGGTAATCGACAAGAAGAAACAGACTATCAGAGAATCTGAACTTCGGCAGGCCGAAAAAGAGAGAACCGATGCTCTGGCTCGTCTTATTGCTGCTAATGCCAAGACGTATGGTCTTGACCCGATGAAAACATCCATTGAAGATTTTTACGGAGCAGTAAGAAAATGTGTTGATGAAGATTCACTATCTCTTGTTCAAAAACTCATTGAGATTAAGCCTGCTCTTGCGGCTTACGAGGATGAGGATTAACCTCATCTTCATTTTCATCGAGGCTGTGCGTGGGTGCGTCCCTGCCAGCGGTGAAAATTTTATGGGTGTAGTCAATATTAGTCCAGAAATGGCAGTATCCCTTACTGGTTTATTAAGCGGGATACTGGATAGCACAAATGATGATCAAATTCAGTCAATCACTATTGAAGAGGTTGTAAAATTTGAACCAAGTCGTGAAATACTTGGATTAAAACAGTATAATCTCCTCAAAGTGAGCGTCTTTCTGAAACCCTTTTCTGACGGGGTGACAGATTGAGAAATCTGAAAAAACTTTATCGGAATCTTAACAAAGACAAGAAAGATTCCGTCGTCCTGCTCAAACAGCAGGGTGAAGATGTTCTTTACATCATCCGAAAGATGTTTACGACGGGCCGATACTGCCTATCGAAGTGTCGGTATTGCGCCGAGCGTAAAAAATTTGTTGTTGACATGAGTAGAGGAGATTTTCAGTCGTTTGCTGCAAACCCTGTTACTCTTGAAAAAATAATTCCGAGGGATGGAGTATTTTGAAATTTGTCAACATGACCCAACACCTTGTCCGTCTTATAAAACCCGACGAATCGGTGCTTCGTGTTCCCCCGTGTGGAGTAGTAGTTCGCGCTACTCCCCGTTTCACACCCGACGGTTTTGCCGAAGGAGTGCCAATAATTACGTCGCATTTTCAAAACCAAGGACAAGTTTGTGTGGAAGGTATTGACGTCGAGAGTCTCGATGAGAATACAATCTACATTGTATCGACGATAGCCGCACAGGTTATCAAACAATGGAATGTTTGTTCCCCTGCAACCATCGACGAGTATGTTATTCGTTACACCGATGACATGAGTGAGGCAACGAAGTCTCCATTTCCGATTTTCAACCCTCAATGGGCTGGAACGGTTTACGGGGTAAAGGCATTGCAAAATTTCAATAATGGTGAAGGAGAATGCAATCCAAAATTTGGATTTTGCTAATTCTCCTCTTCTTTTTTCTTGTATCTTTTCGTCGTTACCATCCAACGGTGGCGACATTACCAAGATCCAATTTTTATCTTGGTATTTTTATTCCAAAAGTATTATTAACTACCACTGCAATAAATACATACATGGCACAAGCCAAAGTTAAACAAAAAGGAACGTCTTTCCCCGACATATTCGAGGCTGTGCCCATTGGTGCAGGCAACTCCGAGTCGGCGAGAAAGATATGGATGAGCACTGGTTTCCAGAGAAAGCTGTCGTATGATACATTCAACAGACTTCTTACGAAACTTGCGAATACCGTCTATGAAAAAGATGGGGAAAAAAGACCATTGGTGTGTCGTCGTCAGTCAGGGGTTTCCTACCTCTATTGGCGCGAGACTGTCAAATTTCCCGAAGATGTTCGGGTGATCGATTGAGTATCAAAGACATTTTCGCTGGAATTGTGGTGGCAATAATCGTTCTTCTGTTTATTGCTGCTGCATTTTCCGCTGTAATTTCAGGATGGGTATTGGCACTTATGATTTTTGCATGGCTTACCCCGATGCTTCCTCTGTGGTGCTGGATCATCCTGTTCATTGTATCGGTATTGGTGACTTATGTTTTTTCCTTTATAGCGCATAGGAGTATCTAATGGTAGAAAAGGAAATTGAATTGAAGGATGTTCTTGCTCCTTCATCCGATGCTCCTGAAGTTACTGTCGTCGATGAATCGAAACTGAATGCTGAACAGCAGGAAATTCTCAAAAAGTTCAAAGAGGATGCTGCAAAGAGAAATTACGGCGAGACAATCAAAGCATGGGAAGAGGCAATGGTCGGTATTGAGAATATCGACGATTTTGTTGCACTTGTCAATGAAATCAATGCTTGTCCCGACCTCGACAAGAATCCATATATGCTTGTCGATGCAGTAACTCTCGTTGCTCTTGCTGCTGTTCGCGTTGTAAACAAAGAGCATGTTTTTCCTGTTGATCTCGGGTTCAGGCTTGGCACAAATCTGCTTTCCGCCCTTCTCGATATCAAAGGCCCGTATAGGATATACGAATTTGAACACATCCTCGATCCTGCTTGCGATGGAGACTATCGCAGCATTCCGCCGCATTATGTTGCGTGGCTCCGTAACAAGGCCAAGGCTCTTCTCGAGGAACAACCCGATGCCCCCGCCGAGTTACGGAAGCGGTGGAAACAGGTAATGCAAGGAAATCTGCCCGAAGGCTGGGTAGTTCGGAAAAACTAAACCAAATTGGTTTTTATTTTTCCTTTCCTATAATGCTTATCCTTTTGGAAAACTTATCTTTGAAGGAGGAATATGCTTACCAATGACATAAAGTCATTTATATGGCAGGAAATAAAACAGAACAAGACAAAACTCTCTTCTCTGCTCCCTCTCATTCAGAGGTATTATCCTGCTGCCAATTTGAAAGAAGTTTATGATTATATCGCCGACCTTCAAACAAAAGGCTTCATTGAAATCACTGATGGTTTCATCAAAGTGAAATTTTTCCTGAATCCTCCAATTGATTTGGAGAAATTGCGAAAAGGAACAAATTTCTACGACTACGACAAAATTCGAATTGCACAGGGAGAAGGTGCAGTTGAGATTCCCCGTCGATGGATCAACCCAATGGTTGAGCACATGCCCGACTATTGCGATCAGGGAGATCGGGGAACTTGCGTCGGTTGGTCAATGGCTATTGGTCTGACCATTTTGAAACTGATGAAAATGTTCATGAAGGGTGATCCTCTTCCAGTATCCATCAACAAACATCGTTTCAGAGAAACCCCTGATAAACTTCCATGTGCTATTGAACGTGAAGAATATTTTGATGAGTTTATCTCACCTGAATATATCTACACAATGGCCCGTCGATTCGGAGGAATTGACAAGAAATATGCCAGTGGTGCTTACCTTACCGATTCTGTGCCGTATGTTCAGAAAGTCGGAGCAATGCTTGAAAAAGATTGTTGGACTTCTCTGACGCCTTACTGTGCACCTTTCCTGTATCCGTGGAGTTGGAGAGGTATGACCGAAGATGCTGCCCATGAAGAGGCAGGATGTTTGAAAATCGTAGGTTATTCTCAAACCACTTCCTTCGATACCTTCTGTCGTGGAATCTACGAGCGAGGAGTTGCATGGATCGACGTTAACATCTATGAGAATTACATGGATGGTGGCTGCGTCGGTTGCTACCCCTTCCCAAGAGGAGAATGCGTTGGTGGTCACGCGCAAGTAGCCGTTGGTTATGACCTCGACAAAGGAGAAGTTTACATCTTCGGGTCATGGAAACGATGGAAGGGATTGCAGGGCATTCGCAAAGATGCATGGAATATCGTTGCAGGTCTCGGTCTCATTCCAATTGACATTGAAATGAAAAAGGTAGCCGAGAAACTTTATACGAAGGTTTACGTCACTTCCAACGTCGATGTAACTTTTGATGTTGACGGAGTGAGACGCGACGAAACAAGAGAATTCTCTGTTGCTTTTGAAAGTGGTTCAGTGCATGAAATTATCGCTACCCCGATATCGTCGATGATGGTTGTTGAACCTCGTCAGGTTTGGCAATTTGAGGCTGTCGGTGAGGAAATACACCATGATTTCCCGTTTACCCCCGTTGAACCTTCAACCCCTATAGTTGAAAAATCATGGATTGCGAAGATTATTGAATCAATTTTCAAAAAGTTTTCGTGGTTCAGGAAGTGAGATCGTGAAGAAACTCGGAATAATGGTAATTGCACTGGCCTTTCTCGTAGTCGGAATGGCAATAGCGTAGGAGGAGAATATGAAAGAATTCAAATTTTTATGGACAGCGCTGATTATTATTGCATTATGCATCATAGGTGTTGGTGCTGTTCATGCTGACGAAGCAAATGCTACTCCACAGTCTGTTTCTGGTGGAGTAAGTCTTTCTGGTGTTGTCAGTGGTGGTCTTTCTGTTTCAGAAGCATTTGCATCACAATCTGATGGTGGTATCAAAGGTTTTACTGTAAACACTTTCAATGCTTTTGGACGTGCACCGTTGGTTATTATCGACCATCAGACTGCTTACGATGTTGAAGGAGTCAAATCTACTGTCGGAAGTCAAACACTTCTTGGTGTCAGTGGTGGACTTGGAGGCATTGTTGCTTCGGAAACTGTTGGAGGAATGATTTGCTCTGCAGCAGACCAGCCTTTTTGTGATAAAGCATTAAGTTCATCTAATATTGCTTTATCTGATGGTGCATATTCATCTGTTGCAGGTGTTCAGGCAGGCGCTAATATATCGCCACTGTTGGTTTCACATTCTGTATTAGTTGGAACTCCTGTAAATGGATACACGATACCATCAGTTGCAACAGGTTCAGCAAAATTCACTGCATCGTCTTCAACTCTCGATGGTGTGAATGAACAAACTACAGTTGATAACCAGACCATCACAAAAGCCGTCCCGCTTTACACCAGTGAGTATAATTTAAACACTCACATGCAGGGAACTATGGCAATAAAATATGATTATGGTTATCAGTCACAGCGACAGATTATTCAAGCACTCGCAGATACTGGCAAATTGCCTTTCTGCTGCGGGTGATATCCTGTTTACAGATATTGTTGCAGGAAGTATGAAGGGGAACCTTTTGGGGTTCACCAAAGATTTATTTTTGGGTCTCATAATTCACGACGATATGACAAATACCATGTATGTCATGAACATTACGTCGTTTGAAGAAAAAAAAGGTAATGTGACCCGTCTGTATAAGAGAATACTTGCAATGGGATTTAATGTTTGCGTCGTTAATCCAGTGCATGAATCGATGAATCATATCTGTTTTCGTCTTGGTTTTAAAGAAGGAAAAATGAAACCACCGTCATATACAACAATCGTAACGGTTTGGTATAAAAAAGGAAAAAAATTATTCACTAATCGCTGTCTTTAAAGACGCCAAAAATTGTTCGACTTCCGTTGGCTCAAATTTCTTCAGTTCTTCTATATCGCGCAAGTAGTAAATATGCGATGAAACAGAAGTATGAGAATACCATCCTTCGTTGATTTCAAGTCTGTCGGCGATGTGTTTCTGAATGTTTGCCATCAGATACATATTAGCGCCGAGCGCCGAGAGCATATCGTTACTCCTGAACTCGACATACATATTCAGTTTTCCATCCCTGATGAAGAACTGCATCCGCTGGAGGCAAGGAGGTTCCTTCGCTTCAAGATCAATCGCAGGTATCCATGTGATGGCCTGTGCCCGCCGTGACTGTGGATTTTTCTTCAGTTTTTCGATGATGCCTTCAATCTGGTCATATTCGAAAAACATTACCCGACTACCCTTATCATCAATCTTGTGCTGGGGATAGAACATAATCCTATCACGATAAGTATAGGCGAATGAACCGTTGCTACCTTCGAAGAAATCATACACATATTTCTCCATAGCCTTCGGGCCGAACATACAATTCGGACTTATCATCGGAGAGGCTAACGGGGTAGCGACATGGATGTTGGACGGCTCTGGTAATTCCAGTGTTACTTCTCCATCCTCCGTGATGATCCGTTCGCCATCTTTAATGATTTTCTTGATAATAAGTTCGTGTGCTCTTCCGAGGGATGGTGCACGAATAAAAAACATTTATACTTCCTCCATGAAGTTCTTCGCCTCATCCTCTGACATTGGCTGGCCCATGATCTCTTCGATGGCCTGCTTCATCTCAATCAGTGTAAATTCTGGATAGAACGACGGACGAACAAGTTTTGCGTTGTTTGCAATAACATTGGTGAGGAGCGCAAATTCTCCTGTATCAATGAAAGATTCGACAAGTTCGATGCTCTTATTCCTTCCAACGCCAAATACGTCAGCGATTAGATAAGAAAAGTCAGTTTTCAGAATGGCCTTCGACTTGATGAAGTCAGTTCTGGTTGACATGATATTAACAATTCTGTCATCAGTAAACCATACTTTCAGGCCAATTTTTGCCAGTGTATGATTCGAGAGAACTTTACCGTGTTTTCGATAAAGCGCATGATATGGCAGTTCAAGCATGGTGTAGCAACCAACATCCTCGAGGATTGCGTTGGCAACAGGGTCAGCATCTTCAAGAAGCCGACGAATAGCGTCCGTAGTTTCATTGGACATGGTAATTTACTGGGTTTTTTAAGTATTTAATAATTATGGGACTACTGCATATAAAGAAGTATTCACCCAAAAGTTTTATTTATATAGAATGATTATTATATTATGGGGTGAATAAAATAGAAGACGAACCCGTTGACGAACGATATATCAAAAATAAAAATGTAAAAGGATGTATTATTTGTCAGAATAAGAAAATATCGCGGATAGCAGACCCGATTATTTTCAAAGCGACGATGGAATTGAAAACACTCAAAGAACATCTCGAAACCAAGTATATTTACGTCGATCTTGCAACACTTTCCAACCACGTCAAACACGTTTTCTATGAGGAACCCGTTGAAGTTAAGCCTGCGCCCTCTCCATTGCAGGAGAAAGCAGAAGTAGATTCTAAAACCAATTTGGAATTGATTAAAGAATCTATTGCTTCTCTGATGGCTCTTGAAAGAAAACTTGCAGAAGAAGGTAAAACTGATTCTAAAGAATATTTTGAGACCATTGCTGAAAAGCGACGTCTAATCGAAATGAAAGCCAAAATTGAAGGCGAAATGAAGGGGAATGAGTTAAAAATTGAAATACCCGCTTGGGTTCAGAAAATGGAACAGCAATAATGGCCCAAGTTACAATTCATGGAAAACCCCTGTCCCTATTTAATGTATCCAAATACATGCTCGGGTATGAAAAACTATCCGAGAAACACAAAGAATGGTGCGATAAATTTGAGATGCAAAAGCGCCAATTCCGCCGTCTTTTGTTAATGAAGCCCCGAGGGACATATAAAACAACTATTTATTCAGTATCAAATATTATTGATCTGCTCATAGAAGATTGGGTGAGAACGGGTGGAACCTTCGATAAGCGCATTCTCCTTACCTCGTCAACAGAAGATATGGCAATTCAGATTCTTTCCGAAGTGCGGCAGCATCTGAAATATAATGAAAATATTAAAGATTTTTTTGGATATGATGTTGTTGAATCTTATAATCAGCGGGAAATTCAATTACAACCGCGCACAGTTCACAAAGAACCCAGTATAAAGGCCAAAGGTGCTCTTTCTGCCATTGTGTCAGAACACTATGACATTATTATCATCGATGATCTGTGCAACAACGACGACCGAGAATCGCCTGCAGTAAGAGAACGTAAAAAGCGATGGTTCATTGATCTTATTTCAATTCTAAATCCTGATGGTCTTCTTTTGGTAATCGGGACACGTTGGCATCTTGATGATGTTTACAATTACATTATTGAGCAGAATCCAAAGCTTCCTGAAAAAGACCGCTATCACATTGAGATTGAATCAATTTATGACCCTGAAACAAAAGAACCGTTGTTTCCTTCTATTTATCAAGTTGAAGATATTGAACGTCTAAAAATCGAAAAAGGTCTTGTTGAATTTTATTCACAGTATATGAATGACCCGCTTCCTTCGGAGACGCAGTTATTCAAATTAGAAGAAATGAAATTTTACAATGACCGCAGCGACGACTTTAAAGAATGCAGACACGTTATGTATGTTGACCCTGCACTTGGACGTGAAAACGATTTCAGTTTCATCGTTGTCGGAGCAATTAAAGACAATAAATTCCATGTTCGTGCCGTCTATGGGTCAAACATAATTACACCTGATAAATTAATTGATCAAATCATTTTCTTTTATGAATATTACCCTATTTCTACCGTTGGTATTGAAGCTAATCAATTCCAGACATTATTCGCGCAGGGTGTTCAAAAACGTGGCATACCTGTTTACGAGGTAAGAAATTTCAAAAAGAAACAACTTCGTATCGAAGGTCTTGCTCCGTATATTACCCAAGGAATGGTTCTTTTCCGCGACGATTGGGAGACTCAAAAAGATTACACCGAGCTTATCATGCAACTCATTCGTTATCCTGTCCATAAGCACGACGATGGGCCTGATGCCCTCGAAGGTGCTGTTAGAATGGCTTTACGAAATCCGACCATGTTGGACAAGTTTACCGAATTGGTGACAGGAGCGATGAGAGGATGACGAAAACGCTCTATAAACGTGATCTTTACGTCCTTCTCACAGAGCTTAAACGAAAGGGACACGAAAAGATAGAGTTAAGAGAATTGATGAAGAGGATGGTCATTTCGCCCGACTATACCGACGATATGATTTTTGCTCTGAATCAGGTTGCTCAATTGGGATATCAGGTGAGGATATGTCCACGGAAGAAGATAACGCGCAGTTAACTATTCACGCCAAAAAAGATGACGTTGAAGAACTTGTCGGTGGTATGACAAGGGTAAATGAACCAACCACCGTCGGTAATGTTCAAGGTCTCGAACCAGTAACAGGAAATAGATTTATCTGGTTTGAGCAGTTGGAATCAATGACGCCCCATGTATCAATTCCTCTTACAAAACTGGCATTTTCCCTCGTTAAAAATATCAGATTTGTGAGTGGTGATACAGATGATCCCGATGAGGAAGCAGTAAAAGAATTTGAACTTTGGGCCGATAACATTGGCTTACGGTCTAAAATTCAAGGATTGGCAAAACTCCTCATCAAAAACGGAACGTATGTTGCACAGGTAACGGATAATACCAAAGAAACTTTCAATTTCGAACCAACAATCATGCAATATACCACCCTTTTGCCGAAAGGAGTTAAAGAAGGTCAGAAACCTGATACTGTTATGACCGCTCCTGTTGAACGGGCCTATATTAATGAGGGTGATGAAAAACTCCATCAGGAAATCAAAACTAAAGATTTAATTTACGGGGCATTCTTCCCATATGACAAGCCTATTACTGATGGATTGAGTAGGACAACATATGGAATTTATGGAACGTCGCTTCTTGAATCAATCCGTCAAGATGTTGAAGATTATCTTGACCTCAAACACGGATATGTTGAGTATATCAAGAAGTATGGTGCAGGCCGTTATCATATTAACTACAAAGCCCTCGAGAAAATTCTCGAAAGTGGTGACGTTACGACTGTAAT
>CALMNM010000127.1 GCA_937868795.1 uncultured Acholeplasma sp. | reverse complement strand
TGATATTATATAAATGAACATATGAGCAAACGTTCATATATGGAGGTCCAATGAATAAAGATCGATGTGAAGCAATTATCATTCACGAAGATAAAATTAAAGAAGTTCAACGTCAGTTACTTAGCCAAAATGAGCTTGAAAATATGTCCATCATTTTCAAATTGCTTTCTGATCCGACACGAATTAGAATCCTTTATGCACTGGAAAAACAAGAACTTTGTGTGTGTGATCTTTCCATTGTTCTTGATATGACACAAAGTGCTGTTTCTCATCAGCTCAAACTCCTACGGATGAATAAACTTGTTCGTCATCGTAAAGAAGGGAAGACGGTCTTTTATTCTCTAGATGACGAACACGTCCACCTTATCTTCAATCAAGCGCTAGCGCATGTGAGTGAGGTAAAATAACCATGAAAAAAGCGTATGCGATTAAAAAGATTGATTGTGCGAACTGCGCACTTAAAATAGAAGAAGAAATCAAAAAGGTACCTGGCATCACCCACGTCCACCTCGATTTTGCCAAAGAGAAATTAACTGTTGTGGGTGAACCCCATTTAGTGACTGCAAAATATCTCGAAAAAGTGGCTCAATCGGTGGAAAATGACGTGAAGATTCTTGATGTTGATCAAGCTTTTCAACATGAAGAAGCCAAAATGAGTAAAAACGAATGGCTCATGTATGGATTAGGTGTATTAATTGCGCTACTTGCTTTCCTTCTTACAGGCTTTGATGTTTTATGGCTTCAGGTCATTCGTGTCATTCTCTACTTAGCTTCTTATGGAATTTTTGGCTACAAAGTCATGATTAAAGCATATAAAAATATTCTGCGTGGTCAAATCTTTGATGAACATTTCCTGATGATGATGGCTACCATAGGTGCCATTATACTCGGGGAATATATCGAAGCGATTGCTGTGATGTTCTTTTACCGAATCGGTGAATACTTACAGGATTTATCGGTAAGCAAATCAAGAAAAGACATCAAAGCGCTTATGGATATCAAGCCTACCACAGCGCATCGGCTTACTTCAGAAGGCATGGTGGATACACTTCCTGAAGGACTCGTTGTCGGTGATATTATCGTCGTTAGACCCGGTGAAAAAGTCCCGGTGGATGGAATTGTTACTGAAGGGAGTTCGTGGCTCGATACCTCCTCTGTGACAGGTGAAGCGATGCCTAGAGATGCCTATGAAGGCATTGAAGTGGTTTCAGGCTCCATTAACTTATCAGGGTTAATTCGAGTACAAGTCATGAAAGAATTTCAAAACTCGACAGTGCATAAAATTCTTGATTTCATTGAGAACAATCAAATGAAAAAGGCAAAGACCGAGAAGTTTATGACCAAATTTGCGAAGTATTATACGCCAATCGTGGTTGGTCTTGCGATCATACTCGCCTTTGTTGTTCCTGTTTTTCTTTCTGTAATCCAAGAAGTAAGTTATGCAAGTCTTCTTGCAATCTATGTCAAACGTGCCCTCATTTTCTTGGTCATCAGTTGTCCTTGTGCGCTCGTTTTATCGATTCCACTGTCCTTTTTTGCCGGCATTGGGTCATCGTCAAGAAAAGGTATTCTCTTCAAGAGTGGTAGTGACTTAGAAGCATTAGCTGGTATTGAACACTTCGTCTTTGATAAAACAGGAACGCTCACCGAAGGAAAGTTCCAAGTAGCCCAGATCGTCTCTGGTGAACCTGAACTCATCTTAGAATATGCAGCTCACGCGGAGTACCACTCCAATCACCCGATTGCCAAATCGATTTTGGATGCTTATGGTAAAAAACCAGAAGATAAGCATGTTTTAACGATTCGTGAACTCGCCGGTAAGGGGATACGAGCGAACTATAAAGGCATTCATCTTTTAGTGGGTAATGAACGACTTCTTGATGAGTATCACATCAAGTATATGAAAACCCATGAAATGGGAACGATTGTTTATGTGGCAGCGAACCAAGAGTTTATGGGGTATATTGTCATTAAAGATACCGTAAGATCATCAGCTAAAAAAACGATTGAACATTTACTTAAACGCCATAAACGTGTCAGCATGGTGTCTGGTGATTATGAATCAGCAGCAAAAGATGTCTCCTTTCAACTTGGACTCGATGATTATTATGCCAATTGTGTTCCAGAAGATAAGATAAGAATTGTCGATGCGATTAAGCAAGAGAAAAGGGTAGCCTTCATTGGTGATGGGATCAATGATGCACCCGTGTTGGCGACTGCTGATCTTGGGATCGCGATGGGTGGAATCGGAAGCGATGCAGCGATTGAAGCGGCTGATGCAGTCATCATGAATGATGATCCGGAAAAGGTTTTGATTGCCTATCAAGTGGCAAGAAAAACAATGCGAATTGTTTTCCAAAATATTTTCTTCGCATTAGGCATTAAAGGAGTCGTCCTCATCTTTGGTGCCTTAGGGTATGCCAGTATGTGGTTAGCGATCTTTGCTGATGTGGGTGTCTCTATTTTAGCGGTGATGAATGCAATGCGCATCTTTACCACGAAGAAAATACGTTAAGCCGTGAAAACGGCTTTTCTTATTGACATTTTTCGTGGAGTGGTTTACTCTATATATAGATAAACATCAATATAGATATCTATCAATATAAGGAGAAATTTATGAAGGAAAAAGCTGAGCTTTTTAAAGTGTTGAGTGATCCTCATCGCTTAGTGATTCTTAAACGTTTACTTTCTGGAGAGACATGTGGTTGTACATTGATTGAAGGATTACCCATCACACAGCCCACATTGTCCCACCACTTAAAAATGCTAAGTGATACGGGGTTAACGACGACACATAAAGAAGGTACTTGGAAAAAACATCAAGTGAATATAGAAAAGATTAATGAATTGATCGATTTCTTGCAAGAACTTAAAACAACTCAGGTAACGGAACAAGGAGGTTGTCGTGTTTCAATTCATTAATGATCAATTTCTTAAAATGATGTGGCTTGATACCATTCTTCGTCGTTTATTTGTCGACATTTTTGGTCTTGATGCTGAAAAGGTAACCACAGAAAGTATCGTTTTTTTCTTCTATGACACGATAAAAATATTTTTATTACTCGTTTTTTTAATTTTCATTGCATCGTATTTACAGTCTTATATCACTCCTGAAAAAACACGAAGCATTTTAGCGAAGGTAAATGGCTTTTGGGCAAATACGCTTGGTGCATTACTTGGAACAGTGACTCCGTTTTGTTCATGTTCATCGATTCCGATCTTCATTGGTTTTACGAAAGCAGGGTTACCTATTGGTGTGACGTTTAGTTTTCTGATCTCCTCCCCCCTCGTGGACCTAGCTTCCGTGATTTTACTCGCGAGCATTTTCAATTGGAATATTGCATTAGCCTATGTTCTTGTGGGACTCATCATTGCTGTTTTATCAGGATCTATCATCAGCGCTTTAAAACTCGAAAGTTATGTTGAAGACTTTGTGCGAGAACAAAATGATCCATCCATTGTCTCTTGTGATGATGGGCTTGACCAAAAGATGACAAAAAAAGATCGTGCAAATTATGCATGGAACCAAGTCAAAACGATTCTTCATCGTGTATGGCCATATGTGATTATCGGTGTTGGTATTGGCGCAATCATTCACGGGTATATTCCCCAATCGTTCATTGAATCTATCTTAGGAAAAAACAATCCTTTTTCCGTTTTATTGGCAACTGCTGTGGGTATTCCTATGTATGCGGATATTTTTGGTACACTCCCCATTGCAGAAGCATTGGTAAGTAAAGGTGTAGGACTCGGAACCGTGCTTTCCTTTATGATGGCAGTGACTGCGTTATCGCTACCTTCAATCATTATGATTAAGCAAGTAATTAAACCTAAATTGTTATGGGTGTTTATAGGCATTGTTTCAGTAAGTATTATTGCTGTTGGATATCTCTTTAATATCATTGGGCCATGGCTCATTTAAATAAGAAAGGAACGATATGAAAATTCAAGTATTAGGTTCAGGTTGTGCCAATTGTAAGAAGTTACTAGAAAACGTGACAGCTGCGGTCGAGGAAACACACTTTAACGCAGACATTGAATACGTCACCGATATGAAACGAATCGCTTCATCGGGTCTCATGCGGACACCAGGTCTTATTTTCGATCAGAAAATTGTTGCTTTTGGTCGTGTGTTAACTAAAGAAGAAGTCGTGGCACTTCTCCAAAAATATCCCGCATAATTCCCCCTATTCTTTTCATGTATAATAAGAATGGGTGAGAAGATGGATATCAAACTCGATCAAGTCAAGGGCATCGGTCCTTCAACCTTACGCATTTTAAGAAACAATCATTTATGGTCAACCTATGACCTTGTTTCTTATTTGCCCAAAGGCTATGAAGACTTTTCGATTACCGATTTTCATCAAGCTAGACATAAAGATGTGATTACGATACTTGGCCTCATCAAGACTGAACCTAAACTTATTCGAGGACAAAAAGTAGATCGTGTCACATTTAAAGTCGAAGCACTTCATGAACAGATCGAAATTATTGCGTTTGGTAAAGGATATCTGATCAAACAACTTGTGATGGGTGATGAAGTTCAAATCAAGGGAACATATCACTTTTATCGTCATCAAATCAATGCGACATCTGTCATTAAAGCAGAAAAGAAGTTATCGATCAAACCTCATTATGGGATTGAGGGATTGCATGATAAGACGGTTCAAAACTTGATTGAATCCATCAAAGAAAACAATCAAGTCACCATCTATGAGAATCTACCGAAAGAATTGCTTTCAACCTATCATATGCCAGCAAGACAAGACGCATTTTTCATGCTTCATCTACCAAAATCATTTTCCGAGATTGAATTTGCCAGAAGACGCATGAAATATGAAGAAGCCTTTTATCTTCAGCTCAGACTGATGGGCAGTCAACCTTCCATTGAAAAAAGACTGCCCAAAGCCTATGACATTATTCGTGTCAAACAACTGATTGATCAACTCCCCTTTACGCTTACTCAAGAACAAAAGGAAGCGGTAAACGATATTTTCCGTGACTTTAAGAAGGATCATGCGAGTTACCGACTCATCCAAGGCGATGTAGGATCAGGCAAAACAATTGTCAGTTTACTTGCAGCTTATGCGATCATAACCTCAGGAGAACAGGTGAGTTTAATGGCACCAACAGAACTCCTCGCTCAGCAGCATTTTCAACTATTCTCCTCACTACTAAAAGACTCTAAAATCGCTTTATTAACGGGTAAAACAAAAAATAAAGAAGAGATCAAAGATAAAATTAAACGCCATGAGTATGATATGGTCATAGGCACACACGCCATGATCGAAGAGGATGTTATGTTCCACCATCTAGGACTCGTCATTATCGATGAACAGCATAAATTTGGTGTTGCCACCAGAGAGTCTCTCATGATGAAGGCGAAATCAAAAGACGTTATTTATTTAACAGCAACCCCGATACCGCGGACACTAGCGATGGTTGCTTTTGGAGAGTCTCGAGTCTCGATTATTAAAGAAAAACCGAAAGAACGGAAACCCGTAAAAACACACTATATCACCAAAGATCACGTCAATCAACTCTTCGATCAGATGCATTCTGCATTATTGAGAAAAGAGCATATCTTTGTCGTCGTACCCGCTATCGACTCAGACAAAGTGACTGACAACATCGATACACTATATCAAGAGCTAACAAGAGAATTTCAATCACCGATCTATGTGCTTCATGGGAGACTAAGCCCTATGGAACAAGAAAAAGCGATGCAATCCTTTGTAACAAATCCAGGATCCATACTGCTTGCTACAACAATGATTGAAGTGGGTATTGACATTCCAACAGCAACACTGATGGCAATCTTTAATGCCGATCGCTTTGGACTTTCCCAACTCCATCAACTTAGAGGGCGGATTGGTCGTAGTCATTTACCCTCACAATGTTTTGTTATTTCCGAAAAAGAAGATATTGAACGTCTTGAAATCTTATCGAAAACAGATGATGGATTTACCTTATCCGAGTATGATCTCCATGAGCGTGGTCCAGGGGATTTTCTTGGTATGGAACAGAGTGGCTTTTTCCAATTTAAGTTTCTTGACTTAATCCAAGACGAAAAGATTCTACGTGAAGCCCAAAAAAATATTCAGGCAATTATCCATGAACCTGATTTTAAGACAAACCCCAAGTACAAATATTTGGTGAAGGCGATGACGCCCTCACCGATGATATGATATAATGATTTCATGAAAGAAGGGATATTATGATCAGACTCGCCGTAGACGGAATGGGTGGCGATTATGCACCAGAGCCGATCGTTAAAGGAACATTGCGTGCTTTGGAAGCATTTGACAACATCGAAATCACACTTTTTGGTGATGAAACCAAAATGGCACCTTATTTAAAGCAGCATGAAAGACTTCATGTGGTTCATACCCCCTATTACTTAGAAATGGGTGAAAAAGACCCAATTAAACAGTATCGCCAAAATAAAGAGATGTCGATGTTTATGGCGATGCAATACGTCAAAGATGGAAAAGCGGACGCGGTGGTATCTGCAGGTCCCACACAAGCCTTAGTCGTCGGAGGTCATTTTATCATTCGTAGAATGCCTCAGATGAAGCGTGTCGCAATCGCTCCCATCATTCCATCCTATGATGGAAGAGGACGCATTTTACTCGATAGTGGCGCCAATGTAGACTTTAAGCCTGAACATTTACTTGATTTTGCAGTGTATGCCTCTATTATGGCAGAAAAAGTACTTAAACGTGAAAAACCTCAAGTAGCGTTGATCAATATCGGAACTGAAGATGGTAAAGGAAGAGACTTTGATAAAGAGACATTTGCCTTACTCAAGGCATCACCTGATATCAATTTCTATGGAAATCTTGAACCCAAAGAAGTGTTCACCACAGAAGCTGATATTTTACTATCGGATGGATTCACAGCCAATATTGTGATGAAGACCATGGAAGGAACCGCCAAAGGTTTAGGTATGGTCTTAAAGAGAGAAATCAAATCCTCTATTTTTGCAACCATCGGTGCCCTTTTTATGAAGAATGCACTCAAGCGTTTCAAGAAATCCTTAGATGCGTCTGAAATTGGTGGGGCTCTCTTGATGGGGTTCAATCAAATCGTCATCAAAGCTCAAGGTGCATCCAAAGAATATGGTTTTTATAACGGCATTCGTCAAGCAAAAGAAATGGTTGAAGCGAATGTCATTGAACTTGTGACAAACGTCTTAGAGAAGAAAGAAGAGAAAAGTGAATGAGAGAGCTTTTAATTAAGCTTGATCTTCCCTATAAGGATGAATCGCTCTATCTAACGGCATTAACCCATGCCTCCTATGCCAATGAGCATCAGGTGGAAAAAAATGAGAAACTTGAGTTTCTAGGGGATTCTGTCATAGGATTATTGATGAGTGATTATCTTTATCGAAAAGATCTAGCAGATGAAGGAACCATGACTAAACATCGCGCTCAAGCGGTATGCGAAGAAGCGCTTGTCAAGTATGCAGAAAAAATTGAACTAAAAGACTATCTTCGTTTGGGTCGTGGTGAACACGTCAAAGGGGCGAATGATGCCATGATTGCCGATGCCTTTGAGGCACTTTTCGGTGCGGTCTATTTAGACTTGGGTTTTAAGGCTGCAAAAAAGTTGTTCAATCAGGTTATCGTCCCTAATTTAAAACTTGTTTGGGGTATCAAAGATTATAAATCAACGCTTCAAGAATATATCCAAGCAGGTGATAAACGGGCGATAAGTTACCATATCACCAAAGAATCAGGGCCTTCACACGATAAAGAATTTGAAGCTGCAGTGAAACTAGATAATATTATTATTTTAGGTGTCGGACGCGGAAAAACAAAAAAAGAGGCAGAACAAAATGCCGCACATGACGCACTAAAGAAAGGGAACTATGATCATCAAGCGACTCTTTGAAGAATATGATCTTGCTGTTGAACGCATTCTATTGAAAGAATACAAACGACTCAAGCTCACGATGCGTGATATGTCAGTCTTACTGGCACTTTTTTCCATCTATAAAAAGCGGAAGACATACTCAATTGCATCCATTGGAAGACGTGTTGAACTATCTTCTGATGACATCGGTGCAGCGCTTGAATCATTGATTAATCAAGGTTTTGTTTCCACTCGTCTTGAAAGTAAAGATGGTAAAGAAAGAGAAATCTTTAGTCTTGATGAAACCCTAGAAAAAATTGAAGAACTTTATCGACAAGATGAAATAGAAGTACGAAAAGAAATCGTGGTAAATGACATTTCTGAAACGATGACTTGGTTTGAACAGGGATTAGGACGTGGACTATTACCCTATGAACTCGAAAGCATTCGACGCTGGTATGAAGAGAAAGCTTATCCCCATGAAACTATCAAGAAAGCCATTCAAGACGCCGGTGAACGTGTCAGTGTCAAATTTGTTGAACGCATTTTAAATCAAACGATTATTAAAGAAGTGCCGATCGATCAAGATGTTGAAGAAGCACTGGATACTCTTTTTAAAAACATCAAATGAATAAGCGTAATTCAGAAATCTATCAAGCCCTTCAAGTGATGTTTCCTCACGCCAAAGTTGAGCTCAACTTTTCTAATCACTTCGAACTTTTGGTAGCCGTTGTGCTATCAGCACAGACAACCGATATTGCTGTTAACAGGGTGACCCCTTATTTATTCAAGCAATATCCCACGCCTGCCCATTTAAAAGCAGCAGAACTCCATGAAGTAGAAGCCATTATTCAATCGATTGGTCTTTATCGTAATAAAGCAAAACACATCATTGAACTTGCAAAAGTCATCGATGAGAAATATCATGGGATCGTCCCAAACACTAGAGAGGATCTCGAATCACTACCAGGTGTGGGTAGAAAAACCACTAACGTCGTTTTATCCAATGCGTTTGGTATCCCTGCTTTTGCAGTAGATACCCACGTATCCCGTGTCTCAGTTCGATTAGGTTTGGCAAAAAAAGGTGACAGTGTTTTAGAGATTGAGAAAAAATTGATGAAGCATTTTCCCGAATCTGAATGGTTGAAATTGCATCATCAAATGATTTTTTTTGGTCGATATCATTGTTTAGCAAAAAAGCCAAAATGCCATGTATGCCCTTTATTTGATTTATGTAAAAGCGAAGATAAAATCACCGATGAAAAGACCTCATAGGTCTTTTTTTATCGACTTTGTTCCTTGATTACCCCCATTATAAAAATTATAAAATAGACGTAAAAAACTCAAGGAGAATTTCATGAATATTCATTACTTAAGAAGGCAACTTAAAAAACGACAATCTCAAAGACACTATGAAGTGAAACCCATTGGATCCGCATTAAAACTACGTCGTCAAGAATTACGCATGACGCTAGAAGAGGGTGCTGAAGGCATCTGCAGCATCTCCTATTTATCCAAACTTGAAAACAATCAAATTGAACCAAATCCTGAATTCGTGGAGTTGCTATCAAAGCGATTAAAGATGAAAGACCAGGGGGTTTATGATCGCGAAGATTATACATTGGATTTGCAACTGATTACAGATTGGATGATTAAACAACAGGCATTTGATGAAAACATACTCCTCAAGTATCAACATCGAGAAGATCATCAAGCCTTATTGATTCACTTAATCTTTGATTCGATGAATCATCGGATATCTTTTGTTGACCACCGATATGAGACAATTAAACAATTTATTCCCCACTTAATGCAGGATGAGTTATCACTGCTTATTTTTTGTCTTTCTTCAGCTTTTTATGAAAAACATCAGTATAAATTAGCCCATCAAATCATCCTGGAGCTACCGAGTGCACACCAAAAAAACTTCGATCATTATGTGTTAAGTTTAAGACTTAGACTCCTTTCGAGCTATAAACTTCATCATGGTGCTGAAATAATTGCTCATTATCACGAGTACATAGATCTCTTAGCTAAAGAAGGATATTATCATCTTATAGAAGAGATTAGGCGTGAACACACTGAGTATCTTGCTTGGTATCAACCCCCCCAGATGATAACTCAGCTTCTAAAAAGAAAGACAATCTATCAAACATCTCATGATTATGCGATGGCGATTTCCTTTTATCGCCATCAGTACTATCCAGAGGTTCTTGAACTGGCAAGAAAACAGACTAATCGTCATGGATGGTCAATGATATTACTTCTTACCTATGAAAAAATGAATTTACTTGACCCTTTAGCTGAACTTATTGAAACCATGGAACAAGAAGCATTAACTCCAAGCGAAAAACTGCTTTGTCAGTACATGAAACATAAACACTATAGTACGAAAGACATCATGCTCAATTACTTAAGACGTGATATTCTCGATGCACAATTGGGTACTGATGATTATCTTGTTATGGATTACTTGATGATGGATGCACAACACCAATTTTCGAAATCTCAGTTCTACAAAGAAGCGAGTCAGGTGATGGTGAATTTTCAAAGACGAAACAATCAAATCAGAGTGATGGATTTTATTGAAGAGGATGAAGATTAAAATACTTCATCTTTTTTACTATTTCATCTACGAAAAATTGCATAATAAAGCCATAATATTGACTATTGTCAATTTTTCCTATATACTAAACTTTGGCTAAGAAGGAGGGAACAAGCATGCGAATGAGAAAATTATTCAGCTTAGCTAAGGGCTTTTTAGTACTCTTCATGGTCGCTGCATTCTTAACAGCCTTTCACCAATGGACTTACTCAAATGTTCCCTTATTTACGCAGTATTTAATGAAGACACTTCTAGCCGTTCCAGGCATTGCCCCCGGCAATGTGTCAGTTGGGGAGGTTAATTTACCTCCATTTGTGATTACTTTTTTTGAACAAGGTAACGAAGTCATGGGCATCGTGCTCAGAATTGCGGTATCCTTGATGGTTTTGCAGGTGTTTCGCTTCTCACTTCGCTATGTAGAAATGTGGCTGAGAGGGTATTTACAAGAGCGACTTGCTGAAAAAATGCGCGTTCGACTTTATGGACATATTCAAGATTTGAATTATGAATTCCATAATAAATCGGATAGCGGAGATCTCATTCAGCGTTGTACCACCGATATTGAAACCACCACAGGATTTCTGACCGGTCGTATGCTCGACGTTGTTCATTTAGTAGCCACACTTGTTTTTGGCGCCTATCAGTTGATTTTTATCAATCCGACCATGGTGTGGGTTTCGCTCGCCATCGTGCCATTTGTAGGGGTCTCGTCAACCATCTACTTTATCAAAATCGAGAAGATCTTTGAAGAAATTGAAAAGACCGAATCGAAGATGATGACCGTTGTGCAAGAAAACCTTTCTGGAGCCCGTGTTGTTCGTGCCTTCGCTAACGAAGTGTTTGAAATTGACAAAATGGAAACCAAGAACAAAGATTATCGCGATGCGCTCGTTAGAGCAAATAAGATCGTGGCCATTTATTGGGGTGTCATGGACTTTATTGGCATTACTCAATATTTAGTCATTATCGCTATTGGTGTTTATGGCATCCGTAACGGAACCATGGACGCATCAGGGATTATCGCTTCACTCGCCCTTGTTGGGATGTTGATTTGGCCAGTTCGTGGGTTAGGTCGTATCATTAATGATTTCGGAAAAGCACTTGTCTCTTCTGACCGCATTAATTACTTATTAGACCAACCTAGTGAATATTTAAAAGATGGTACTTTAGCACCTAAAATCGAGGGAAATATTGAATTTAAAAACGTTTCATTCAAGTTTTCGGATACGGATGAACACCTGCTTAAAGGTGTTGATTTTAAGATAAACGCGGGAGAGACTGTAGCGATTATCGGTCGTACAGGCAGTGGAAAATCAACGATTATTAATCTGCTCTTAAGAATGTATGACTATCAGGAAGGCGACATCAAGATTGATGGAGTCTCCCTCATGGATATTAAGAAAAAACATATTAGAAATCAAATTGGTGTGGTTCTACAAGATCCATTCCTCTATTCAAAAACAGTTTATGAAAACATAGCCATCGCTCATAAAGGTGCTGAAAAAGAGCGCATTTATCTTGCTGCCCAAACCGCAGCTTTAGAAAAAGATATTAAAACATTTAAGCAGGGCTATGATACGTTGGTCGGTGAAAAAGGAACCACCTTATCCGGTGGACAAAAACAACGTGTGGCGATCGCTCGTGTGTTAGTGGCTGACAAACCGATCCTCATTTTTGATGATGCACTTTCTGCAGTCGATACGAAGACAGATATGATGATTCGAGAAGCATTACTTAATAAAACATATAAGCATACGACCATCATTATTACCCATCGTATTACCACTGCGAAGGAAGCAGATAAGATTATCGTGCTCGATCAAGGAAGAATCGCTGAGATTGGCACGCATGAATCGCTTGCGAAAAAAGAAGGTCTCTATAAAAAACTTTGGGATATCCAAGGTAAACTTGAGACTGAATTCCAAGCGATGGTAAAGGCAGGTGAGATGGATGCAACACGATGATCAAGACATCCAATACACGAAGGTCCAATTATCTACCTGGAAAAAAATTATCGGTATTATTTTTAAATCGAAGAAGCATTTAGTCTTACTTATTATTTTCTCAGGCATACTCGCAACACTCGATGTCATTATTCCTCTTTTCAATCGTTACGCGATTGATACATTCTTCGTGGGTGGAGACTATTCCACTTGGCCATATTATGTCGCAGCTAATCTTGGATTAGCGTTAGCCTTTGGTCTTGTGGTATGGGGATTCATCTATCAAGCGGGGATTATTGAAGCGGATGTGAGTTATGAGTTAAGACGACAAGCATTTGAAAACTTGCAGCGCTTGTCTTATAGTTACTTTGATAAGACGCCTCAAGGTTGGGTCATGGCTCGCATGACTTCGGATACAAGAAAACTTTCCCTTATTATTTCATGGGGGATGGTGGACTTTGTCTGGGCGGGATTACAGATGGTTTTGATTTTAATTGTGCTCTACCTCACGTTTGTGAAATTAGCATTGATCATGACCATTGTCCTCCCAATCATGCTGCTCATTGCCTACTTCTTCACGAAGATTATTCTTAAGCAGCACCGATTCGCACGTAAGTTTAACTCACAATTAACGGCACAATACAGTGAAGGTTTCTTAGGCGCTAAAACAACCAAGAGCTTATCGATCGAAGATAGCAATTATGATGAATTCTCGCTAACCGCGAATAATTTAAAACGCGCGTCGATTAAAGCGGTGATTTCATCTGCGTTATTCTCATCCATTTTGTTGATTATCGCGTATCTTGCGGTCACGACAACGATGGTTCAAGGTACAGTGTATGTCTTGGGTTCGGTGATCTCGCTTGGAACATTACAGATGTTCTTATTCTACACGGTCAATTTCTTTGAACCGGTGATGGCGATTTCAAGAACACTTTCAGATTTACAAAATGCACAAGCTTCTGCTGAGCGTATCGTGGGTTTAATTGAGACAAAACCAGAGTTGTTTGACAAAGAAGAAGTCATTGCCAAATATGGTGATTTATTCAATGATCAAAAGGATGAATGGGAAGATCTTAAAGGTGATGTTGAGTTTAAGGATGTAAGTTTCTATTATAAAGATAACGAATACATCCTAGAGCATTTCAATTTAAAGGTGAAAGCCGGTCAAAGTGTGGCCTTAGTGGGTCATACCGGTTCAGGGAAAACGACACTCGTTAATTTATTATCACGATTCTATGAACCTAAAGAGGGTGAAATACTCATTGATGGAAAAGACTATCGTACTCGTTCCATCCATTGGTTACATGCTCGCTTGGGTTATGTTTTGCAAACACCGCATTTATTCTCCACGACAGTGATGGAAAATATCCGTTATGGAAGGTTAGATGCGACCGATGATGAAGTCATTTATGCAGCGAAAATGGTTGGCGTGGATGATTTCGTTAAAAATCTAGAAAAAGGGTACGAAACCTATGTTGGCGAAGGCGGGAATCTGCTTTCGGTAGGTCAAAAACAGCTCATATCATTCGCAAGAGCTGTGTTGGCTGACCCAAGAATTCTCATTCTCGATGAAGCGACATCCTCGATCGATTCCGAATCGGAAGCGATCATTCAGGATGCCACAGAAAAACTCTTAGCCGATCGAACAAGTTTCATCGTTGCACACCGCTTATCCACGATTGTCGAAAGCGACTTAATCGTGATGCTCGATATGGGTAAAATTATTGAAATGGGTACGCATGAAGAATTACTTAATCTTCGGGGTGCTTACTTCGAACTCTATAAGAATCAATTCTTCAAAGAAAAGAGTAAAGAGTTAGAAGAACAAATTTAAAGCAAAAAGATATGATGACATCTACTATAAGTGTGAGGTGAAATCATGTCTTTTTTTCTATCTCTTGTGAGTATGATGACAGTACTGGAAGCGAAAGTACAGTGGGTCTGGGATTTTATTGAAATCCCGCTTTATGAATCGGTTGAAGATTACCGGTATCTTCCTGAAGCGAAACTCTATATTGATGGTTTTTGGGTTGTAGGTGCTGAGGTATTATATACGCGTAACGGTGTAGAAAGAACGTTTATTTCGACAGTAAACACATCGATTGTGAGAAACTACACCATCTACTATAAAGCAACTTTCCCAGACTATAATATCACTTCGATTCATCCCATCGTTTTCTCAGTAGTCGATCAAATTCCTCCTGTCATTCATGAGATTCCTGAAAAAACGATGATGGTTGGTGGGGCTTTTCCTTCCTTCGAGGAGGGTATTTCTTATAGCGATAATTATGACGATGTCAGTGCATTAACGTTAAGCTTCCAAACTGCACATATTACTAAGAATATTGTAGGAACTTATCTTTATGGGGTGATTCTGACCGATACTTCGGGAAATCAAACAAAAAAAGTGGGTACGCTTCATGTGGTGGACTTGATTCCACCGGTGATTACGCAAAAAAAGGAATTAGTGATCGATATCTATAGCCATTGGACTATGAACGATTTTTTTGTGATCAGTGATAATGCCGATCCGTATGTTGAAGTCATCATCGAGGATGATGATGTGGATTATTCAAAGATTGGCAGTTATCCCATTTCGATTTCTGTGATGGATGATAGTCGAAATGTGACAACCATTTCACTTGACTTACGTCTTGTAGATAGGATTCCTCCAGTACTCACGTTAATCCCCACGTCTCCTGTTATTGATGTGTTTTCTGAAGTGGGAGAAGATTTATATAAATCCTACATTTTACTCACAGAAGATAATTATGATGAACTCACCAAAGAAGATGTCACCATCATAGGCGTGGTTAATTCAGAGATTATTGGAATATATAAAATGACCTATGAACTCAAAGACTCATCGGGCAATGTTCATCAAGTCTTTCTTGATATTAAGGTGATGGATCAAACACCTCCTGTGATTGAATCCATAGACGAACTGATGATCGATGTCTTTAGTGTTGAACCTTTTTGGCTGGAGTATTTTCATATTCATGATAATTATTCATCAACATCAGAACTTACAGTTCAACTGGTTACCAAACCAAAAATGGATGTCATTGGATTTTATCCATTAACATTAACTGTTACTGATAAATCACTTAACAAAGCGATATATCAGTGCTATATTGAGGTGGTTGATCGCGTTTCTCCGACTATCACACAGCTAAATGATATTGTCATTACTGATTTTGAAAAACACGATTATTTTCATTATTTTGTATTAGATGATCAGTACTACAGAGCAGAAGACCTCACGTTGATGATTGATGATACATCAGTAGATTATACAAAGATTGGTGAGTATGCACTCATGCTCAGAGCCATAGATCCATCTGGAAATGAAAGATTATTTGAAACTGAACTATGGTTGGTCGATATCACAGAACCTATACTCACATTATCACATTCCACCTTTCACATGGAGTATGGAGATGAGTGGATGAACCTTTCTGATTTCATCGATGAGGTCTATGACAATTACGACGAATTGACTAAAGATGATGTATTCATCACAGGTGATCTGAATCCCCTTGTTATAGGAAACTATGCTATTGTTTATGAACTTAGTGATCATTCTAACAATCATACGGTAGCGACGTTAAACATCGTCATTGATGATCATGAACGACCAACATTAAGTTTTGATAAACTCATGGTCACAGAAGGATCAATCGTTAATTTCTATGAAGGAATCCAAGGATATGATAACTATGGTCAACCCAACATCATATGTCTTAATCAGCATATCACGGATTTCGTACCCGGTTCTTATGTGCTTACTTATGTCGTTATGGATGCTAGAGGAAACTACCGTATCTATGAAAGAACGTTAATCATCGAACCACTTAATCAGCAAGTATCGATCATGAACTATCTGCCTGTCATTGTCATCACACTTCTAGGTGTTCTTGCCTCCTTTTTTAACTATCGTTACTACAAGTAGTATCTTTTGACAATAAGGCAAAAATTGACTATAATGTTGACGTAGATAAATATCAATCACAAAGGAGATTATGTTGATGGCAAACGTATTGGTCGTTTACTGGAGTGGTACGGGTAACACCGAAATCATGGCAGAAAAAATAAAAGAAGGTCTAGAAAATGCTGGTGAAACCGTGGATTTTCGCACCGTAGATCAAGTAGAACCTAGCGATGTTGCAGGTTATAATAAGATTGCATTTGGTTGCCCATCGATGGGTGTTGAAACCCTAGAAGAGGATGAATTTGATCCTTTCTTTACCGATGTTGAAGGGTCTTTAGCTGGCAAAAAAGTGGCTTTATTTGGCTCTTATGGTTGGGGTGAAGGTGAATGGATGGAATCTTGGACCGAACGCACGGTGGCAACTGGAGCAATCCTCTTTGACAAGGGTCTCATGATCAATTCGACACCATCTTCTGAAGAAGAAGAAACCTGCGTCCAATTTGGCGAAGGATTTGCGAAGTTTTAAGGGATAAAAATGCTTTCGGGCATTTTTTTTTAAAGAAAGCACTCGTTTATTTAGTATAATAAAGATAGGTGAAACCTATGTTTAGCATTCTTAATCTTCAAAGTGCCTTGAGCATGCTCAAAAGCACCATCCCTCTACCTCAGCTGATTGAACAAGCGAAAGCACGAGGTTACGATGCCATCTGTTTGTCAGATGATCATCTCTATGGTTTGGTTGAGCTTTATAGAGAGGCAAAAAAACAACATATAAAACCTGTCTTAGGGTTAATGCTTGCGGTATCGAGTGATCTCGTAGATACCGTTTTTCTCACTTATGTAAAAGACGAAATTGGATATAAAAATCTTTTAAAACTAGCCTTTTATCAATCTGAAGGCACATTGAATGAGGAAACTCTCTACCGGTATCAAGAAGGTTTAATCTTTGTTACTGCAGGGCTGAAGTCATCGGTCGATCAGCACGTATTAAAAGATGATTTAGACCAAGCCTATGCTGAAATCACACGTTATGCACAACACCTTGATCATTTTTATCTAGGTTTATCTTTAGATACCTTTATGGAAGAAATGAAGGTTGCACCTAAGCTGTACCTACTATCAGAACGTACGGGTGTCAAGCTTTTACCTCTTCATCAAACAACGTATCTTGATTCTGAAGACAAAGAGGTTTACGAAGCACTCATTAAAATCGATGATGAACATCACATTATGCCTGAAGATGCGGATTACTCGCTAAAAAGTAAAGACGAACTCATCAAAATGTTTCAAGACTATAACTACGTCTTTGATACATTAAGCGATGTGATCAAGTCTATAAGTTTCACTTGGAAACCGGCAACTTTTGATATGCCTGATTACCCAATTGCTGAAGGGACAACGCATGATTATCTTGTCGCCTTAGCAACGATTGGGCTTAAAAAACGGTTAAAAAAAGTAGTATCAGCGAATGAAAAAGTCTATCAAGAACGATTACTCTATGAACTCAAAATGATTGAACGGATGGGGTATGAAAATTACTTTCTCATCGTTTATGACTTCGTTAAATATGCGAAGACACATGACATCTTAGTAGGTCCAGGCAGAGGTTCTGCCGCTGGATCGTTGGTCGCGTACTGTCTTGGTATCACCGATGTTGACCCCATACAATACGATCTGCTATTTGAACGTTTTTTGAATCCAGAACGTATTACGATGCCAGATATTGATATGGATTTTCCAGATAATAAACGTGACGAAGTCTTAAAATATGTCAAGGAAAAGTACGGTATGCGTCATACCGTGAGTATCGTGACCTTTGGAACATTTGCATTAAGATCATCGATCAGAGATATTGCTCGAGTCATGAAAATTGATCCTTCACGTGTCACAGGAATTATCAACAGAGTGATTCACGATGATATTGATGAGACCGATGATGAAATGATGCGTCTATTAAGAGTGGCTAAAAAGATTGAGGGTCTTCCAAGACATACCGGAACACATGCCGCAGGGATCATTTTGGCTAAGCAAGACTTACTCGACACAATCCCTCTTCAAAAAGGACAAAATGATTTTTACCAGACACAGCTTGAAGCATCCGAACTTGAAAAACTCGGACTACTCAAAATTGATTTCTTGGGAATTCGAAATCTCGCAGTGATTGATGAGGTCATTAAGCTGATTGAGAAAGAAGGAATAAATCTTAAACTTTCCGATCTACCACTCGATGATCAAAAGACATATGAATTATTATCCTCTGCCCAAACAACAGGAATTTTCCAATTAGAATCTCAAGGGATGCGCAATGTGTTAAGGAAACTTAAACCCTCCTCATTTGAAGATATCATTGCCATTCTTGCGCTTTATAGACCAGGTCCCATGGACCATATCGATGAGTATATCGCACGGCGTAATGGAAAGAGTTATTCGTATATCCATCCAGATCTTGAACCTATCCTAAAGAGCACTTATGGCATTATCGTTTACCAAGAACAAATCATGAAAATTGCTTCTGAATATGCAGGATATTCGCTTGCTGAAGCGGATTTGTTACGACGTGGTATCGGTAAGAAAGATAAAGATATCTTAGAGAATGAGCGGATACGTTTTATTCAAAAAAGTCAAAGTAAGGGGTATCCTGAAAAAGATGCCGAAGCCATCTATGATTTAATTGTTAAGTTCGCAGATTACGGATTTAATCGTAGCCATAGTGTCGCATATGCGTTAGTAGCCTATCAAATGGCGTATCTGAAAGCCAATCATTTCGCGATCTTTATGGCGACACTTTTATCATCGGTTGTTGGTAATGAAGGGCTAACAAAAGACTATATTACAGAAATGAGACAACATGGTGTTACCGTTTATCCTCCTGATATCAATCGATCGACCGACCAATACATCTATCAAGATCAAAAAGTATTTATCCCGCTTTTAGCCATTAAATCCATTGGAAGACAAGCAATGCAAAAAATTATCGTTGAAAGAGAAAAAGACGGGCAATTTGTTGATTTTCAAGATGTTAAACGTCGTTTGAAGAAAGACATCAACGAAAAGAATCTTGAGATGCTGATCGATAGTGGCGCTCTTGATAGCATGAAATTAACCCATCGCAGCATGATTCAATACAAGGATTTATCGCATGCAGGTTATGAGCAATTTATCTCAGATTTTACGATAGAAGACCTTCCTGAATTTCCTTTTGAAGAATTATCAAGAAGAGAAAAAGAAGCCCTTGGTATGAACATCAAATATCATCCTTTCGTCATGTATCAAGACTTTATTCAAAAACATCATCTCTATTCATTAAGTCAAGTTCAGAAGGTAGATCAGGGTTATGTTCTTGCCATGAAAAAACAGCTGAAACCGATCAAGACCAAGTCAGGTGAAATGATGGCATTTATTGAACTTGATGATGGAATGACACAACTTGAAACCACCGTATTCCCTAAGGTCTATGCCAAGATTTTCCAAAAACTTAACGATGATGTCAATATTTATAAATTATCAAAAAATGTCTACCGGGGACAAACAAACTGGCTGATTGAACAGGTAATCGATTTACCCTCATTCGACAAGGAGAAAAAATGACAACAGACTCAAAAAAAGAAGTGTTGCAAGCCGTTCGAATAGGTCTGCTTGTCAATATTGGTCTTGCGCTTCTCAAACTAATCTTTGGATTTTGGGGGAACGCACGAGCACTTATCAGTGATGGCTTAAATTCAGCATCGGATGTTCTCATCAGTTTAATGATTTTATTTGTCCTCAAACTCGCCACACAAAAACCAGATTATGATCATCCTTATGGTCATGAGAAATATGAAGGTCTTGCCTACTTTGTTCTTGGGATTATCTTTTTTTCCACAGCCATTTACATCGGTTATGATGCCATAATGGGTATTGTTGGTCACATTCAAAATCCGGGGGATGTCGCAAGTCCTCATCTCTTTACCGTCTTTGTATCCATACTAGCATTGGCAATTAAGTACTTTCTCTTTCACTATTACATGCGAATCGGTAAAAAACACCAAAGTCCAACCATCCAGGCAGATGCTAAAAATCACTTGATAGATGTTTTTGCGACAAGTTTCTCCGTCGTCGGTTTGACAATTGCTCAATTCGGTTATGTGATGTTTGATGACATCGCCGCCTTCTTCATTGGTCTATTCATCTTAAGACTAGCGCTTCAAATACTCAAAGAATCTGTTTCATTTCTCACGGATCAAGCACCAGAAAAAGATGAAGTAGAAGCGATCCATCAAACGATTTTATCGATTGAAGGTGTCATCTCCGTCGATGACTTAAAAGTGCGAAAACACATGAATCAACGTTACGTTGACGTGGAAATCGGTGTCAAATCCAACCATACACTTGAACATGCACACAAGATCGCAGAAAGAGTTCATCATCATGTGGAAGAAACATTCCCCGATGTCCTTCATTGCATGGTTCACGTCAATCCGCATCGAAATATTTAGAAAATTAAGGTTAAAGAGCAAGAAATGAGTCAACTACAGGTAAACGTAGTTTAATTCATTGAGTTCTATAGCCTTTTTTGATAAAATGATGATAACCAATTGAATGAGAAAGGCGGAATCGTTATGCCATCAATACCATCATTACTCGTCTTACAATGGAGTATTATCGGCTTTTATGTCGTGTTGTACTTCTTTATAGGGTTTATGAGGGGAGGTTCCAAGTCTAGTTACTTCTCAATCGTCGCGTTTATCACGACGTTTATTAGTTTATACTTAGTCTCATTCATCTCACTCAACCTCATTTTATCTCCTTCATTCACATTGGTGAATCTTTTAGAATTTGCTAACGGTTATGCCGGAGGCGTGATTCCCGCTGAAGTCTTTACATTTGCTGAAGATCCTATGCTATCTGCTTTTGCAATAGCTATTGTGGATTTAGTCTTACGTATCATTGGTTTTATCATTTTATTTCCTTTAATCAAAGGGATTCTTTCTCTATTGATTTTCAGACCTATCTGGAGTTTTGGAATCAAAAAGGCACTTCTTAAGAAACAAAACGAAAAACTTGAAATAGAATTTCAAAGTGAAGGGAAGAAGCAGTTTAAACCTTCAAAGAAACTTCATAAAACTTTAGGCGGACGTTTTATCGGTGGCGCTTTTGGTGCAGCACAAGGATTTTTAGTCGCGTTTATCTTATTGTTACCGCTTCTTGTCATCTCGGGTTTCTTAACTGTGGTGACGGATCCACTTGGTGTAGAACAAGAAGACAATTATACAGAACTTGCCGTTGTGGGTGGCGTTGATTTGGGACCAATGCAGGAAATGCTTGATGATTATCTTGCCCAAATTGATGAAATGAATGCGCAGGGGCTATCCGCTTATTTAAGAGAAATCACTGTCGAGGGTGTTCCTCTCGATCGCTATATCTTTGATCAACTATTCACCACCGATGTGGTTGAAGGTGATCAAGTCACAGAAATTAACTGGATCAAAGAACTTGAAGGCATCATTAAGATTTCCCGTACCGTCTATGACGGAGGCTATCTTTCTGGTGATTTTGGGCTTGATGACATCAATGAAGAACGTTTAGGCGACGTTGAAGTTATCTTTGACTACTTTAAAAACTCTGACTTAATCGCATACATGATTCCTGCAGCAACACGTTATGGTGTTGACAATTTAACAGATTTTGAAGGTCAATTACCAGTAGCGATTCCCCAAGATATCGCAGAACAACTCGCAACAACCATTACGGATATTGACTGGAACCAAGAATTTGGGAATATTCAAGCGATTGTTGATGCTATCTTAGTCTTTGGTTCAGTTGAAGAACTCCAAGCTTACATGGCAGATCCAATGCTTGTCTTAGAATTATCCCCTGAAGATGGCGAAAAACTTGCCGATGTCGTCCGCGCGATTGGCAACATGCAGCTTTGGTCATTAGTACCAGCCGCAGTTGATTATGCGACCACACTCGATGATGTTAAGAATCAACTTACCTGGATTGATGAAGCAGAAAGAGAAGCATATCTACAAGAACAACTCGCTTTCCTGATTGAAAATGATGAGTTCTTCAACGGTGAAACCGGTGAATTTGCCCGACTCGCACTCCTGGTTGAAGCTGTCTTTACCGATGAATTTGGTGATGTCGATTTAGCATCACTTATGGATACAGCCAATCCCGAAGCATTGCTCGATCCAGACAATGTCGATTGGATCGATAATTTATTCGAAAAGATTGTCGATTTAGACTTACTAACAGAAACTATTCCTCTCGGTGTCGATTATGCATTTTATACTCAAGTCGGAGATCTCGTCGATGAAGAGATGGCGGGTGAACTTGAGGTTGCCCTAGATACAATCAATTGGCAAGATGAATTATTGAACATCGGTGATATCTATAAAGAAGTCGTTCAAATTGGTGCGGGTCAACTTTTAGGTGAAAGTGCAGACTACTACCAATTCATTGATAATACGGTGACCAACAATTTAGATGGTGTACGTCTTATCGTGGAAAAGATTTTTGAAGATAGTGTCCTTGTTAACTCAATGTTGACGATTGCAGCACCTGTCTTGGTTGAGCGTTATGTGACCGATCAAGATCTCGAAGGTATCCTTCAAGAAGCATTGATCTCGGATCCAGTCTCTGGTGACATTGACTTTAGTGTAGGTCAAGAAATCAATACCCTGTTAGATATCGTGGAATCGATTTATCAATTTACCAATACCACAGAATTGATGAACATCTCTGGTATGACCGCCGATGAACAATTAGGCGTCTTTGCTAATTTTGGATCACTCAATGCCGTCGAATTTGAACAGTTCCAATCCGCATTTGGTGAATTACAAATCTTGGATCGCACAGGATCAGCTCTGCTTGAATATGCAAAGAATACGATGGCGATCGATCAAGTCTATGTTCCTGAAGACGATGTCAATCTAGGCGATGAACTCGGATCTATCCTCGGATTTGTTTATGAGGCTGCTAAATACACCTATGATGTGCAAGATCTCTATCCAACCTTTGAAGAGATTGATTTTGCCCCCTTGTTTGCAGATGATGATTTTAGATCTTATATACTTGCAACCCCTGCTGATAATCATTCAGCACTGCTATTCCAGACCATTGCGCATAACATTAAACTTTACTCACAAGATGTTGCGATCAGCGAATTTTTAGCTGTTCCTCAAATCTTGATGGACGCATCAGTTGAATCTGCTGTCTGGGAAAGCGAACTCAATGCGCTATTAGGTGCCGTCTTTGATGTTGTGTCATCCTTTGAAGGATCCGATATTTTAACGATGTCTGCCCGTGATGTGATTTTATTCACACAGACACCAACAGATGTCTCAATTGAACTTGTGACTCAGTTTGCGGATCCCATCAAAGCCGATGAAACCTTTGGTAGTCTTGATAGTTCAATCATCTTACGTTCATCTTTAAAAACAGCGATTGATTCGCTTGGTGCAGGCGTTGCCGATTCGCTCGGTGGTCATGAGATTAAGACACCTGCGATTGCACTCGATGGTGATATGCTTGAACTCGGCATCCTTGTTGAGCTAATCAATGGACTCGCTATATTAGTAGAAGATTTAAACACCACATGGAATTATACGACTGTCGCTGAACTCACGGATAGTTTGAATGCAGACGGAATTTTACCCGCATATAACAATTTGGAAGATGGTTCACTCATTTCCTTTGGTAGTATTACATTGATCAAAGGTGTCTTAAGTGAACTCTTGTTAAGTGATAATTTCCAAGCATTTGGTATTGAAACCATCAATGGGGCTCAAGATTTGTTTGTTGCTCCTGCGGATTTCTTAGCCTTAGATGATTTACTGCTTGATGCCGAAGGTGTGAAGGGAGAAGAAATCGGTAAGCTTTTGATATCGATTAAGAGTTTACAAGTTGCGAATACTGAAGAACTCAGTGCTTTCGGACCAGAAGTTCTCAATAACATGATTGATCGTAACATCGATGGTGGAAAAGATGACCTTGATCGTTTCTTTGACTCAGGCATTCTTTATACATTCTTAGATAAGATTTTCCAACTTGATGCGATTAATGATTTTGCTAATGATGCATTATCAGGTGCCTTTGGCGATGCCAATATCACCATCGACTTAGCACCACATCCAGCCCTATTAGGAAATGAAATCGATGATGAACCTATCGAAGTGGGAAGAATTCCAAAAGACGAATTTAGACATATGATCGTCAGTCTAAATCTTTTAGGTGATTTCAATGCGATTGGTATTGAAACCTTCCCGAACTTAGTGGATCCTTACAGCGAAACTGATGATTTTACCACATTCCTAGAATCTGATTATATCTACACCATCGTTGGCCGTCTTTTTGAAAATGAAGGCTTTGGCGATTATATTGGTGATCTTTTAGGAAGTTCATTTGGTGATGGACTCGTCCTTGATATGACAGCACCTGAAGACGCAAAAGGATTAACTGGCGTTGAAGAAGATATTATTACTAAGGTAGAACTTCGTCGAATTATGGTTTCTTTCAAACTTTTAGGTTTAGATCAAGGAACCGATAATATTGGTATTCCCCAAATTTTAGGTATGTCAGGCAGAAATGATGTCCTTGGCGTGGATGATTTTGATCGTTTTATTGCCTCTAAATATATCGCTGATAAATTATCCATCATTTTATTATCTGATGCGATTATCGATACGATTGGTACAGGTCGTTTCACAGCTGTTGATTTTATCCTTCCACCGTCTTCTTATACCACGGTGGGTGGTCGTGAACGCTTAACGGATGCTGAATTCGCGAATATCTTTAATGGATTATCTACGCTTGGCTTAGAAGATCTTGAAGGTTCTGGATTTACACCCGATCAAATTACTGGTCTAGGTGAAGCAGAAATTAGTGCCGTTCTTGACTCGAATTATCTCTATACAGTGATTGATTTAATGCTTAAGTCGGAAACAAGCTTCACAGTGCCTGCAGGTGCACTAGAAGTCGCAGGTGAATATACTGGCATGGTGAAGAAATCTGAAGTCTTAGATATATTTAAAGCCATTGAAATCTTTGGAATCACGGGTGGTACTGCACCTGATCCAGCAACAATCAGTGTCGGTGATATTCAAGAACTCTTAGCTGAAACCGATTCAGCAATCGTACAATCCTTGTTATCGGATGCCATCATTCAAGCACTCGGTGCTGAAAACATTCCAGCGGATGCATATCAAGAAGCTGAGTTATTAACACAAGAAGAAATTGAAGCCATCGTCGATGCACTCGCCGTTATTTCTGGCGATCCTGATGCACCGATTACATCCATCGATGTTCAAAATGTCACCGTTGGCCAAATCAATGATCTTGACTTAACAGAAACTGGATCAGCTACGATTAAACAACTTATTTCTGATGCTATCTTGGATGCAATTAATCCAAGTAATATTCCAGAAGAAGCATATGAAGATACTGGTTTATCCAGTCAAAACAATACGGTATTACTTGGCTTTACCACACTTGATGCTCCTGTATTAAGACGTCTATCGGATGAAGAACTTCAAGAAATTATTGGTGCCTTAAACATTCTTGTGGATAACAACATGGATGCCCTCGTCACCGAAATCTCCACCGATGTCAAAGTAGGACAAGCAGTACAACTGAAGACGAATAACTCATTAATCATCAAACAACTCGTTTCTGACAATGTTGAAACCGCCCTTGCTGGTTTCGTTGTGATCCCTGATGTCGCTTATATCGATGTTGAAAAGACAAGACTTTCCAATACTGAAATCAATAATATGATTGATGCGATGGTTATTCTTGCTAATAATGATTTAAATGCATCAGTGACTACCATTTCTACCGATGTGACTGTCGGTCAAACCCAAGACTTAAAGACCAATGAATCCTATATTATTAGACAACTCATCACCGATAATATCGTGGATATTTTAGGTGCACCTTCCATTCCTACAGACGCATATGATGATGTCAATGTCACGATGCTCTCGCAATCAGAAGTTACCAACATGGTGGATGCGATGTATATCCTTGCGAACGAAAACGATGCATTGCTCGTCGCAGATATTTCGACTGATGTGACTGTTGGTCAAACACAAGAATTAAAGACGATTAATTCACTCATTATTCGACAACTCATCACAGACAATATCGTCGATGTTCTTTCTGTATCAACCACGATCCCTGCAAATTCATATGATCCATTACAACCCACGATGTTGACGCAATCCGAAATCAACGATATGATTGATGCACTTGTTATACTTGCAGATGGCGATACGAATACACCAGTTGCCTCCATTGATACCAATGTCACCGTAGGACAAGTTCAAGGATTAGAATCCAATGGTTCACTCATCATCAGACAACTTATCACGGATAACATCGTCGATGTGTTAGGACTAACTGTGGCTATTCATCCAGATACGTACGATCCACTTGAACCTACCATGTTTACTACAGTTGAAATTGGCGAAATGATTGATGCGTTAGTGGTTCTTGCTGATAACGATCTCAATATGCCAGTCGCATCCATTTCTACAGACGTAACAGTAGGTCAAACCCAAGGTTTAAAGACAAATAGTTCATTGATTATTCGTCAATTGATTACCGACAACATTGAAAATGTTTTATCAGCGACCGTCGATTTCCCAGCGAGTGTTTATGATACCACATACACAACGATGTTGACCACCACTGAAATTAGTGAAATGATTGATGCATTATATATCTTATCCGATGAAAACCCAGCACTTCCAGTGACAGCAGTTTCCACTAATGTAACTGTGGGTCAAGCGCAAGATTTGAAGACCAATGACTCACAAATTACACGTCAATTGATCTCAGATTCCATCGTGGACAACATTGGATTAACAGCAACCATTCCTCTTGATGCGCATATCGATGGTGATGCTAACAATCGTTTAACGGATACGGAAATCAACTTGATGATTGATGCGTTACTTGTTCTTGCCAATAATGATGGTGACGTCTTAGTTTCAGCAATCTCAACAGATGTAACGATTGGCCAAATGAAAGGTTTAAATGCCAATGACTCACTCATCGTCAATCGTTTGATTACCGATTCGATCGTTGATACGATTGATCCTCTTGATGAAGGTAAGATTCCTCTTGAAGCGTATATCGATGGCGACTCAAGTAAATTCTTAACTGAAACTGAAGTTGCTGATATGATCGCAGCGCTTGAAATCTTAGCGGGTTCTGAAGTTCCTGGTGATCGTGATACCACATTAGTATCAGCGATATCAACCGATGTAACGGTCGGACAAACTCAGGACTTAAAGACGAATGGCTCATTGATTATCAAACAACTTATCTCCGATTCGATTGTCGATACAATCGGATTAACCGCGACCATCCCAGATGCAGCGCACATTGATAATGATACGAACAAACGTTTGACAGATACCGAAATTAATCATATGATTGATGCGTTACTCATCCTAGCCGATGGTAATGAAGCACTCCTAGTCT
>CALMNM010000126.1 GCA_937868795.1 uncultured Acholeplasma sp. | reverse complement strand
ACGAAAATACTATGAGAGATCCCTCCTTTGACATAAAGGGGATAGTGCTTGGTTCGAAATACGTCTTTATTACCATTTTTATGTTCTTCATAGATATCGGTTAAGATATCGCCATGCGCATCAAAAATCATATTTTCCCTCGACTTATAGATTACATCACTAGAATAACATACCATCAGTCTAGAATCAATTCAATTTTATCAGTATATACAAAGCGATTATTAGTCAATTCTTCTATATTTTCAGGATAGGCTCTTTCAACCTGATGATAATAAGGTGAATCCATTGATTCATCTTGATTGGTTTCGATAAAGTAAACATTGTTTAACTCAACTATAAATGATCCCGTATGTCCAATGAATAAATTTGCATAAGGTTGTTCTTCTTTTACACTCGTATAATTGACATCACCATGATAGACCATCATTGATATTTCATTCCCAGTACTCATTACCATTGCAGCAACTGATCCAATGATAATTTGATTGGCTATGTTAGCATTGGTTGTCGTTTGAACTGCGTTGAAATCAACATTGATTGCAATCTCATCCAAATGATTGTTTTGATTTAATGTCGCTGCAATTCCTCCCAAACGAATTCCACCACTAATGGTTTCACCTGTAACACTTCCTGAAATTTGTAAACGGGAAACTGTTGCATTGATCAATCTTACACTGAGTATCGCTGAATAGATGTCATTTCCTAAATAAGCTTTATTGTTAAGTGTTATATTATCAAGCACAAGATTTTCAATAGTACCATATTCTATCGTATCAAAAATTGCAAACGATTGATTGAACATTTGTTGAATTGGATCATCTTCAACATTCGATATGGTGATATTTGATAAAGAATGATTTTGACCGTTGTAATGTCCCATAAAAGGTTGACTGGATGAAAACAACATGGTTATTGGAAAAAGTTCAAAATCGAGATCATTGCTTTGATAATAATGAGCCCAGTTACGCTTCTCAATAGATTTAAAGGATGGGATCGAGTCCACCAATATTGGATTTTCATTAAATCCTCTTGGGATGAAAGAATCATTATCTACGAGCATAGGAAATGATGACTCTAAATTCCATATTGAAGCACTAAAATTATGAGGTATATTTATTGAAAGATCATAAAAATCGATGGCCATCGCATAATTATCAATATTTCCAAAAGCGGTTGCTTCGGATCTACCAGTGACTTTGCTCACATAATAACTGTTTCTCACTGATAGTTCATTAGTTTGGCTTCCAGCAATACCAAATGTTGTGTCTTCAGAGTCCAAATCTACGTTTAAAGTCATAAGATTGTATGTATTCATCATATAATCTTCTTTATATATTTTGCCTACAAATCCACCCACTGTGCTTTGACCATTTTCTTGTGCGATATACCCTACCCCAAAGGAATCTTTGATAAAGCCTATGGAACCACCATGTTCATGACCAAGCTTACCAACAAATCCTCCTGCT
>CALMNM010000125.1 GCA_937868795.1 uncultured Acholeplasma sp. | reverse complement strand
TTGACGCGAGATGAAAAAGATTCAGTATGGAGAAATAAGACAAAGAAGTATGGTCGATCTAATGAAGAACGAGAAAAATACTTATTTGGCAAATATCCAGGTTTAAAACGATTAACAGGTAAATAGGTTAGCATGAGCCTTAAATCATGACATCAACAACAACAAAAGGAGATTCAACAATGGAACAAACAGTCCAAAAACCAGTATTTACAAAGATGGCTGACTTGACAAAAGATCAAGTTAAAGCAGGTCAAAAGAATGGTGAATTTTATCTCATTCCTGCGACATTTAGAAGAAGTTTCGCTAAGAAAACTTCCCAAGAACAAACGTCAATTCGTTTGAACGTCATCAATCCACAGATGACGCAGCTTGTTTTAAAAGATGGTAACGACTATCTCACACCAGCCGTATTCCATCGCATTTTGACCGAAGTGGGTTTACCCTACAAAGACGAAAAGGGCAACGACAAAAACGAATGGAAACGTGATGTCTTATGCCGATTTGTCAAAGGTTCTTACACAAACAGAGATGATGAATATCTCTCGGTTGAAGTTATTTTCAAGCAAGGTCTCTATCTTGTTCACTTCTTCACTTATGACGAAACACAGTTGATCAACACCCTTTCAGCTAAAGGATTGTTCAAGTTCAACTTCATTGATCGACCTGACAAGATCGAACATAAGGAATCATCCGAAAGATTCGATTTCTAACATTCCTCCTGGAACGAGAAAAGAGGTGTCCTTATGGGATTTATGCTAATACTTCTCCTCTCTATATTAGCGTTGCTTTGGATACCTCTTATCTATGTTCTTCTGAACTCCAAATTCTTAAAGCGAGGATTTGAGATTGCCATAGCATACGCAAAACGCTTAGGCTTTCTTATTTCCATTAATGGCGTGATAAGAGTAGGGAAAACATCAAAAGCATCAGGTCTTAAACATATCTTTGAAATCATCATCGAAGAGATGATCATTGATAAGATTGAAACCATTCGTAAGATTTACAATCACATTGATTTTAGAATTCTTGATGATATCATCGATGTTCATTTTCAAAAAGAAAAAGAACTTAATCCTTTATCCTTGCACGATCAACAACTTTATGATGATTTACTAGAACTTATCATTAACGAGTTTGATTCCAAAGGATTTAATCTTGATCTTTCTACCATCAATAACTTTTTAGGCACGAAAACAACACGTCAATACTTAGAAGAATACATCTTCTCTTATTGGGTTTACTATTACCGAAGAAACTACGTTCAATCGAAAACTATCTTCTATTCCCATATCACAAACACCATGTCCGTTGATTATGACATCATGCAGAACAACATTCATGATGCGTATATGAAGAATGAATATGCGATCTATGATTATATGGTTGAAATCGTGGATGAAGCATCCGATGAAATTGGTGCGAATTCCAGATTCGACGATTTCAAAGAAGAGGGTGGCGACAAAGATTATCGTAGAAAGTTCGGTCAAATACACCAAGAACGAAACTGGCAAATTGTCATTAAACA
>CALMNM010000124.1 GCA_937868795.1 uncultured Acholeplasma sp. | reverse complement strand
GTAAGAAGCACTCTTCGAACCAGGAACCTATATGGTGAAATTTCATCGTGATGTTATAGCCGCTGTGACCTATACAATCAAGTTTGAATCCACTCCATTGAGTGGTGATGTTTCAGGTGATATGATGCTCACACAATCATCCTATGAACCTTTAGTGATTGGGGATATGACCGTGCTCTTTGAAGCGAAATGGGATAGGGATATCTATGAATTTACCAACGAACAACAGGTAGATCTCCAATTCTTTAGAGACGTGGATGTCACCATATGTGAAATCACCGCACCAGGCGTACGTGACTGTAAATGGGAGAGTGAACTCTTCACACTCGCACCAGGAACGCACTACTTTATGTTTGAAACGTTAAGTCACTTACCCACGTATACGGTTAACGTTCGTGTGGAGATGTTGATGGATTTAAGTGATGAAAATCATAAAATCCCCGTCGAGTTGGGTGTTCCTTTTGATGTCATCATTGAAAGAGATGGGGATTTAGATTACTATACCTTTGAGATCACAGAACATCAATTCATCGACGTTCTGATCGAAAATGGACATCCATCCCTTGCTGAAATCTATAATGATCAAGGATTGATGATCCAAGAGATTTACTATGGTCAGGGCATCGTGGAACTCATGCCTGGATCTTATGTGCTCGTGATAGGAGAGAATATATCAGATGCTCATGAAATCTATCATTTCATTGTTCATTTAGATCCTATAGCGATTGCCGATCCAGATCCATATACCAGAGATTTCCCCGTGGAGTATTATCGTGAATTTACATTACCTATTGATTATGAGAATCGCATCACGGGTACGATTGATTATGAAGACGACATCGATTATTTCCGGATTGTTATCACCACACCGGGTTCCTATGTCTTTAGCATCAGCGATTCAACGAAACTTTATGCCTATCTCTATGATAGTGATGGACAGAGGGAAAGATTATTTCAGAATTATCACTATGATCTTGTTGAAGGAACATATTATCTACAAGTGTATGGAAGTTCAAGTTTCACGGTTAATTCCGATTATTATGTGATCTTTAGATAACAAAAAAATGACGTCATCTTGGGATGATGTCATTTCTTTTTTACTTTGATGAAAAACTTCTCATCTTTTTCTCACGTTGTCTTTCTAAATAC
>CALMNM010000123.1 GCA_937868795.1 uncultured Acholeplasma sp. | reverse complement strand
TACCATTAAAAAATGGAGAAAACAACCACTTTTAGATATTTTTATGCGCATATATGTATTTTTTTATCGTATAAGTGCCCATATGATCATTTATACCTTCTCTATCGGGGATTTGCTTGAAATCTAACGATGCAGGAGTGATTCATGTGTAGTAGCAAAAATAAAAAAGCACCTATTATAGATGCTTCCTAAATTTCAGATGTTTTTGATAAACCGTATCCGGATTCAAGCAACTTACCTAACTTGTTGAGGATCCGCATCGCTGGAGCACCATCAAGCACATCATGATCGATGGTTACCGTGATAAAAAGTTGTTCTCTTATTTCAATCTCCCCTCGATGCACCATGGGTTTTTTCACGATGGATCCAACAGCAAATGAAACAGGATGAACGCTTTTGGGGATGATCCATCCGTGAATCTTACCCATCATACCCACTGAAGTCACCATCACAGTTCCCATATTCTCTTTGATCGTATACGGGTTTTTTAGAATGACTTTCCACATGATGTTTCTCATCCATGCTGGTAGTTTTGCATATAGGTTCATCAAACGTGCATTTTTCTTTTCTCCTAAGACAAAATCTTCTTTCTCGCTTACCTCTTGATGCTGGGCTTGTCTGATTTCAAACGATATATCTTGAACAGTTTTGGTTTGGGTGTTTCGTATCACATAGGGGAAAGGTAATTTTTCGCCATTCATCTCGCGCTCGATCATCATCGAAACATCGATATCATCAAAGATTAATATCTTTCTTCTCTTATACCGAATGCCTTGAACTTGCTTATTTTCTTCAATGGCATGACTGATGCATTTAATTATCCACGCTGTAAATGAAACTGTTTTGTGCTCGGGAGCTTTGAGTAAGGTTCTCGCATCGGTCACATCAAACTCTACAAGTGCGGAAATATGATGTTTTCTTTTGCTGGCGACACCAATATCAATGGTTCCTATGCGTTGATTGGGGATCCCTATGATTTTGTGCGAATAATCACGTTTCATAACATATCACCTCGAGACATCTTGTTTATGCTTAAATTATACGGGGGATTACCGAGATATTCAAGAACTTTTTTTCGGTGAGAAAATATTGAATTTAAGAATCATCTTCAAATAAAAGCCTATCTTGTCCTTTTCTTTATTTTTTGATATAGTGTAACTATCACCAAACGAATCGAGGAAACCTATGAAAAATTTATGGGAGCACATGAAGAGATTTTATCCCAAGCCTGATGTTTATGTACCAAGTACCAGTGCATTTTGGGATGATGAATACATCTCAAAAGAGCTGCTCAAGGCACATCTTAATCCTAACATGGAAGCCGCATCCAGACATCCCATATTTATTGAAGCTTGTGCTCTATTTATAAGATCTTTAGTTCAAG
>CALMNM010000122.1 GCA_937868795.1 uncultured Acholeplasma sp. | reverse complement strand
GTTCTTCGATGCGTTCAATGCGCTGTGGATCAGGAAGTTTTGATGGATTATCGATAGTAATCATGCTGCCATCGGTTAAATAAACATGATAAATAACTGAGGGTGCAGTCGCAATCAAATCGATATGGAACTCACGACGAATTCGTTCTTGGATAATATCCATATGAAGTAACCCTAAGAATCCTGTCCGGAATCCAAACCCTAAAGCTTGGGATGTTTCCGGTTCATAGAGGAGTGAGGCATCATTTAATTTCAGTTTATCAAGAGCATCTTTTAAATCACCAAATTGATCAGAATCAATCGGGTATAAACCACAGAAAACAACACTATTCATAGTGCGATAACCGGGGAGTGCTTGTTTTGCACGATGATCTTTATAAGTAATGGTATCCCCTACACGCACGGTATTAATATCTTTAATTGAAGCGACAAGATAGCCGACATCACCAGGACCTAAAATATCACGCTTAACAATCTTAGGTGTCAAGACACCGACTTCGATGACTTCATAGGATGCATTGGTCGCCATAAATTGAATCATATCGCCTTTTTGAACGGTCCCATTGACGACACGAATACTAGGAATGACGCCTTTATAAGCATCAAAATATGAGTCAAAAACGAGTGCTTGAAGTGGAGCATTAGCATCACCTAGTGGTGCAGGGACATCTTTGACGATTCGTTCAAGAATTTCATCGATCCCGATGCCTTCTTTTGCTGATGCTAAGACAGCATCTTCTGCTGGTAATCCAATAATTTCTTCGATCTCTTTTTTGACTTTTTCAGGTTCAGCAGAAGGTAAATCAATTTTATTGATCACAGGGATGATTTCTAAATCATTATCGATTGCTAAATAGACATTGGCTAAGGTTTGAGCTTCAATCCCTTGGGCAGCATCGACGACTAAAATGGCTCCTTCACACGCGGCTAGTGAACGAGACACTTCATAGGTGAAGTCGACATGACCCGGAGTATCGATCAGATGCATGATATAATCTTGGCCATCTTTTGCTTTATAAAGCATTTCAACAGCGTTGAGTTTGATGGTAATTCCACGTTCTCTTTCAAGATCCATGGAGTCTAGGAGTTGCTCTTTCATTTCGCGATCGCTTACGGTATTTGTGCGTTGTAAAAGACGATCGGCAAGGGTTGACTTACCGTGATCAATGTGGGCGATGATGGAGAAGTTTCTGATGCGTTTTTGACGTTCGTTTAAATAGGACTTATTCATGTCAACCTTACCTTTCCGCTTAATTATTGTATCATAAAAGTACGATAATAAAAGCATTATTATTCGATTTAATTAATAAATTAAACTATCTAAAGTAGGTAAACGCTTTTATCAATTTAATCTTGAAAATGGATTGCAAATTATTCGACAATTTTGTATAATGAAAGCGTAATGAAACAATTCATAGGAGGAATTTAATAGAGATGAAAAAATTAATTGCTTTATTTTTTGTTGCCGTGCTCGCCTTTACTTTTGCAGCATGTCAAGAAGCTGAACCCCATTACGAATATGGTTATGGCGTCAGCTATGGTTTAGTCCATGGTCATTATGTTGGAAAGATTGAAGTTGTTGTTGACAAAGACGATAAAGTTGTATCAGCAAAGATCGACGAATACTTCTTACCATATAATGTTGGCCAAGTAGCTTTAACAGAAGAACAAATTGCGAATCTTCCAACCGATGTATTAGCAGTTGTTGGATCAAGAGGTACTTCATACTATTCTAAGTATGTAAGCGTTGCTGGCACCTTATTTATGGGAACAGTCAGTGGTGAATCCGGTTCACAATCTATCGTTTACAGTGCTACTGGTATTGCAAACATTGAAGACTGGGTTAAAGTAGAAGCAAATGCAAAAGCATACGTTGAAGCAGTTGAAGCGGATCAAGTATTTACTGCTAATGCTGATGGTACAAGAAATGCGTTACCTTATGGTAGTTCAAACGTGAAAATTGGCTGGACAAAATCAGCTACAGGTTATTGGACAAATCCAGCATCTTATCCACTTGGATGGGGTGGCAACATGAAGGCTATCGTTGATGCAATCATTGGTACCACAATGGATGCAACTGAAGAAGATTTAGTCAAAGATGCAACATGGAGCATTGGTGATATTGTAACTGGTGCAACATTAACAGATTTCACTGATTACTACTTATTAGCTCAACAAGCTTATAACAACGCTTTAGCTACAAAAGTCGAATAATTGATCATATCAAAGCACATCGTTTGATGTGCTTTTTTATTTTGATTGACACGATAAAAAAAAGATGTTTGGGATCAACAATCACCTAAACATCTTTTATATTTTTTATTGATTATTCTTCTATATATTCTTGCATTTCTGGTTCGATTTCTTCGACATCTATCGTGACTTCTAATACTTTCTTAGTATCTGCAGAAGTGACTGTCACGAGAAGATTTTTATAATGAAAAGATTCACCAACCATCGGGATTTTGCCAAGTTCATCTTGAACCCAGCCATTGATAGTTGAGACATCCATTTCTTCGTCGATGCCTAATTCTTCAAAGACATCATCAATTTCAGCATAACCTTTGACTTTATAATGTTGAGCATCAATCTTTACGATCTGTTCAACAATTTCATCATGTTCATCCCA
>CALMNM010000121.1 GCA_937868795.1 uncultured Acholeplasma sp. | reverse complement strand
TGAATATCAATATGATATAGGAACCGATGCAATGTATGCACTCATTGCAGCAACCGCTATCTTGAGCATTATGTTTATTCGTAAAGCCTTTGATCAAGAACCATTAAGTGAGCTCGCGGTGAATCAAAATCCTCTTGAGAACAGTCAAGAGAATATCACATCATCGAGTACACTTGAAGAAGATACCTATCAAAACTTTGATCCGTGTCCTGCATTTACTGTACTCGATCAGGACATCGATGATTATAAAGCAGACCTAGAAAGAAGAAAGACCTTTAAAGCTGTTGAACCTTCATTAAACGATCTTGTGTTATTTGTTGTTGATTATGCAAGAAATTCACGTCTTCATTTATCCTATACACCAGAAGATATCGCCACCTTCGTAGCTGGTCTAGGTGCGACTAAGCTCTCCATCCTTCAAGGGATGTCAGGAACAGGGAAAACAAGCTTACCAAAAATCTTCTCAGAAGCTGTTTTCGCAAACTGTGACATCATTGAAGTGGAATCCTCTTGGAAAGATAAGAATGAACTTCTTGGATACTATAACGAGTTTTCTATGAAGTATACACCAAAGAAGTTCACCTTAGCGCTTTATAAAGCCGCTTTAAATCAGGAGATTCTTACCTTTATTCTTTTAGATGAAATGAATCTATCACGTATTGAGTACTATTTCTCCGACTTCTTATCCTTAATGGAAAACGAAGAAAACCAAAGAGAACTTAAATTGATTAATATCAAATTGAATCGAAAAGAAGACAACCAAGACATAGATTATCTTGCGTTAGAAAACGGTAATACACTTAAAGTACCACCTAATGTGTGGTTTATTGGGACAGCGAATCGTGATGAATCAACCTTTGTCATCTCCGATAAAGTTTACGACCGTGCACACACCATGAATTTCACGAAACGTGCACCTAAGGTACGTAATTACACGCATCCTTTATCACAAAAATATTACGATTATCAATCGATTGATAAACTCTTTAAGACCGCGAAACAAAATGGTAACTTTGATGCTGAAAACAGTGAACTCATCAAACAAGTCGAAGTATTACTTGCACCCTACAACATTTCGTTTGGGAACCGTATCTTAAAACAAATTGAAGATTTCGTCAATATTTATAAAGCATGTTTCCCCAACGAAGATGTGGAAAGCGAAGCGGTTGAGAAGATTTTATTAAGTAAAGTAGTCGCTAAACTTGAAGTGAAGACCATTGATGATAAAGAAAAGCTTGAAATGGAGTTTGAAAAGTTGAATTTACATCAATGTGTTGCGTTTATCAAACGTCTAGATAATGAGTAATCAGGTCAAAAAGGAAGAGAAACTTACTAGAGAAGAATACGAGCGTTTCTCCTCACTCCTCCAAGGCATTCAAAACTTTATCCATAAACATAAGGTGTTATCCTATATTGAATTTGATTATTACGTCGTGCATGATATGACGCTCTTTTCGATTGAGCCTGATTATGACTTTGATGGATTACAAAAGACGATTGAACAGATAAAAAAGACCACACCTGCGATCAAAAGAATTTTTAGTAAACCCATCATCGTCTTAAAAGATTCCGATGATGTGTTACCTGTTGAAAATACCAGAATTATCAATCAGGGAACGCTATTGCATTTAGCCAATCATAGTCAATATGTGTCAAATTTAACGAATAAGGGTGTTAAACCACGAAAGTTATTAACACGTATTTATGAAGATGACTATAGCATTTATGAGAATATCATCTTCTGTAATTTTGTCGATGACATCTTATCTTTGATCAAACGCAATCGAAGAACACTCAATAGTTTACTTTACGCGAGTGATGTCATGCGCTTTAATATTCTTGAAAAAGTGAATCATGTGAATTACTTTTTGGCTTTAGGAAAATTGCATACTGGATATATTCGTGATTTTTCACAGTATTTTAACCTCTCCAAAACGCTGCTCAATGAACTTTCATCAATTAGCCAAGCGATTCAACCAAGACTTCATAAGCCCGTGTATCAGAAGAATCTGAAACGAAATAAGAACATGAACTTAAAGAAGACCAATATCTTCTTAATGCAAAAAGATTATCATCAAGTATACAAAGCGTACAAATATTTGCTTGGACATCAAAAAAAGACGAATGATGAAGAAGTGATGGATCTCGAACGTTTGAATGAGCATTACTTGATGTATGTGCAAATACTGACGATCTTCGCGGTAGGGCATTTCAATTTTGAGATCAACCCCAATGTTAAAATCGATTTACATTCACTGGACATCAGCTTTTCATTTAAAGGGTGGAAGCTTGACATGTTCAGTAATAATGCGAAAGAAATCATCCTTCATTTTACCAAGGATAAGACCTATAAGATGATGATTACGAGCAACATGAGTGAACATAAATCACTTAACTACTATAAGAAGAATTATGGTGTGAATGAAGTCGTCGTTGTCAATCAATTTGAAGAGGATTATTTGGAAAGAGATGATATTTTCATCAGTATAGAAGATATTGACTCATTTAGAAGAATACAACAGATTATCCTCAAAGGTATGATTTATGCGGACTCAAAACGAGATGTTTGTCCCTTTTGTGGCGGACCTTTAGTGAAAGATCCCCACAAAGGTTTTTACCAATGTCAAGATTGTATGACACAAATCAAAGAAGGTAAGTGTTTAGATACTAAAAAGCCGTACTTCTTTACAGATAATGCTCATTTGAAGAAATATGCGATTCATAAATCCGATTTTAAGCATGATGAGTATTGGTTCTATGAAAAGAAGGTTGAGTCAGGGATGTATTACCGAAACATCACCAAAATCAATCATCAAGGAGAAATCATTTGTCCTTACTGCAATAAGATTCATGAAAAGAATGTATAAAACAATCTTGATATGCCAATCAAAGTTTATTGGATAATGAATAGAAAGAATAACCGAGGGATAGCCCTCGGTTATTCTTGTTTTATAAGTGTTGGAATGCATAAAACTTTCACTGAGCCAGTATCACTCACCACATGGTAAAGAACTGTATAAGTACCTGACTCTAAATACATCGAATGGTCCCAGTCATAGTGGAGAATTTGACCATATGAATCAATAAGTGTTGCATATTGAACAGAAGGTAACCATTGTTTATAAATGGTTTGTAATTCATAATATCCTGTTTCGTAAATCGTGAATTGAATATTTATATCACGATCATCATCATTTATCCAAGTAGGGAAGGCTAAAAGCCATTCATTCATGAGGTCGTTTTCAGTTATGTCCCCTTCATGTGTTCGACTATATGAATAAGAAAGATTTAAATCACCTTGATAGATACCATTAAGCGATATGTATTGAATCGTATTGGCTGGTATCACAAAGTAACAAGGATGTTGAGTTTCCAATGTTGGGTCAATCGTACACGTATCATGATAATCCAATCTAGGGTAATCTTGCATTAGGTATATTTTTTCTATAGACGAACCGTTGTTAAACATAGGGAGTATCATGAGAACGCGATCTTCCGAAGAAGAAGGTACTTTAATCGTATAAAGGGAAGTTCCTTGAAGATCGATGGAAGTCTCGATGACACCATCTTCAAGATTTAAATCAATGACTTGATAATGAACAAATGAATTTTCTTTAATGCTAATATCTGTAAAAAAACGCTCTGAAGAGGTTAATTCTACCACATATAATCCACGTTTCGATATTTTAAAGCGATGATCAACATCGATAATTTTACCTTGCTCATCAAGGATTCTTATATCTAATGGATAGGAATTTGATATATCTAATTGATACTCACCATATTCTAACCAAAGATGGAGGTATTGGGTTCCTGGAGTGATTTCATATCGGCTATTGTGAATGCCTTTAATGAAAAATGGAGCATCCAATTCATGAGTAAGGTTCATCGTAGCATTGGGTTTATCTATAGGTAAATCAATGTCATCAAACGATTCAATATTCATTCTGATAAATGATTCAAGAATGACTGGATATGTCTGACCGTCAATGGAAGCCCAAAGATTTGTTAGCGTGAATGTTTCTGTAAAATCCGTATAATCTTCATTAAAATGTACAAGAATGATTATTTCCTGCCCACTCAAACCATAAATACCCATATTTTCATAAAATGATACGATGCTTATATCATCAACCATCATGGTGTTTGCAAAAACTTTAAGCTCAAAGGTTGTATCATCAATTTTCTTCACTTCATAGATAGAATTCGTATTCTCCGTCGTCATATAATCGGCGTAGGCTTCCATAAAATTAAGTGTAGTCGCTTGACTATCTAAAACTTGATAATGAATCGCTGTACCTGTTGTTTGATAATCAATAAGATTCCCATGTGTGCCATCGATATAATACCCAGTATCTATTCCATCACCATAGTAAACATGTTTAAAAAACATCGCATTCAAATCAAACCACTGCTGTTCAAAAGTTGAAGCACTGAATAATTTTTTTCCATTTTGATTCGTGATCGATACTGTAAAGCTTCCACCCATGACGTAATTTGGCTCAATCTGAAGTTGCTTACTAAATTGTAATAATGCGTTCTCGTAAGATTTATAATCCCCATAGGGGATATCAATTGGAATGAAACTATCCTCAGTTTCTAATCTTTGTTTGATGGTTTCATCCATAAAAAAGAATAATTCATTATGGAGATTGTCTGCAAAAACATTCATACCTATGGGTAACAAAGCGCTTTTAATTTTTTCAATATCATCAATCTTTATATTATCTAAGAAATCAACATTTGCCTTTGGATGATCCATATATAAGCCATAGGATTCAAGTGAAAGCAGATCATCAGAAAGAGGTTCATCTTGGGATAAAAGGATGCCTAAATCCAATGAAACTTCATATTGGTTTGATGTGAATGATAAAGGACCCTCATAGATATTGGATCCGTCACTCATATATAGACCCAAAGTAGTATGTTCTAGCATTGTTTGTTCAAGTGTAGTGTAGTCCCATCCATTCGCCATGATGATATTCATGTTGAGTTGGACGGTGTCGTCTGTGAGGTGTCGATTCTTGTAGCGATAGACCCATCCATGCTCATCATAGATGATGTATTCTTCGTTAAAGATAGAATCACCAAGCACTTGAAGGTGCATTTCAACATTGGTCTTTGGATCATATTTAACAAGATCATATCCGAAAAGATTGGCATATGGTTCATTAAGAACATTGATTCCGGATTTTAATAACCAATTCTCAGAGGTTTCGATATTCGTATAATTGATCGAAGTCTGTTGCTCAGTATAATCGATAAGTATGGATTCATTATACTCAAGAAACTTATAATACTGATAACTTAAACTCGAATCGTCTTTTGGTGATGAATGTGTCGTATCTTCATAGATCAGTTCTTGATAATCTAGACGATGTTGGTTAAAACCTAACTTGATAAAGGTATGAGTGTTCTCGATAATAGTCTCAATATATATATAACCTTTGATTGATTTTGCAAAAGTAAATGTTGCATTAGGTAAATATAACGGAGAAAATGATGTGTTCATCGGAATTTGATACTGATCTCCAAGGGCTTCACGTACAGACTTTATATACAGTAATGTTCTTGATAGATTTTCTTTATAGGTGTCTTGTTTATGAGTGTACTCAAATTGGTTTCGTAGTGATAACAATTCTTCTCGATATATGTTCTGTGCTGATTCATCGGAATTTAGACCAAGCAAAAAAGATGTCTCGGAACTACTTAGAATAACAGGATCATCCGTAGGATCTATTAGATAATCAAGATAATATTCATAGATCACTAAGTCCCCATAAAATTCTTCATATGTATAGTTGACTTGTTCAGATGTAGGGGTTTTTTCATTGTCTTTCTGATCTGTACAACCCCAAAAGAGCATAACACAGCAGAGTACAAAAACTAATTTATACACTATTTTCACTCGGTCACCCCCTGGAATCATTAATTGTATTATAACACGCTTCATCCTCCATTTAAATATACCATATACATCGTTATTGTATGAGGTGTGATTTAAACGAATTATGTCAGATAGAAAAGTTTATGCTAAAATGGAGGAAGTGCATAGATACAATATTAGGGGAGATTGATTGATAAAATGAAAGGTTTAATTGTGTCGAGTTATAATAAACAATATGAAGATTTAGTGTATCGGTACTTAAAGACACATATGCAACTTAACGATAAAGATTCCATGGATATCATTAAGAGAATGAATCAAGATAACTCATATTTAGTCATCGAGGCTGAGACGATTTTTTGTTTGTGTCAAATGGAAATAGGCATTCATGAAACCCGTGGTAGAACGCTAGATTTAAACATTAGTTTTGCACAACAAAGCGACAAAAAAGAGATGCTATCGTTATTGTATCCAGTGATTGAGCGAGTGATACTTGATCATCAAAGTCAGCATATCGTTGTATCTTGTGATGAAAATGATCGAGATAATCTTGATTTCTGGATTCTCAAAGGATTCAAAAGATGGTTTGTTCTAAGATCAATGATTCACGATGATCGAGAACTTACTTATCATCAGTTAATATATCGCAATTACGAAGATAGAGATTTTGATGTTTATTTTCGAGAACTAGGTTATGCTTTTGAACCTATGAGACAAGCGATGGATATCACACCTTACAATGTCAGCGATGTGTCTGATAAAAAAAGAATTAACGAGAAACATTCGTTAGAAAAAGAGAAAGATCATCTTTATATGTTTTTCGATAATAACGTATTTGTTGGATCCTCCCTGATTAAAGATTCAGAAATTGATGATTTATTTGTCATTAAGTCATATCAAGGATTAGGTTATGGAAGAAAAATCATCGAAGACTCTATCCATCTTGCTAAACAGAAAACAAATCAACCGATCCATTTGTCTGTAGTTGATTGGAATGATAAAGCGAAAAGATTGTACCAATCAGTTGGCTTCACATTTACGACAACTAAGATTTT
>CALMNM010000120.1 GCA_937868795.1 uncultured Acholeplasma sp. | reverse complement strand
GGTGATGTTACCAAGCGAGTCGTAAGTAAACACTCGTGTGACATCTGGGGTAGCGCCTTCGACATACAGATTTTCACGAATCAATCTTGAAAATCCATCATAATTATATGTATGTCTTTCAATCACCACATTGAGTCCATTATAGATGATTTTATCGACAATGTTATGCATTTCATCATAAAAGAACGTGTGTTTAGATTGTGTGACGTCGTTCTTGGCATATTCGATGGCATAAATACGCATGGTTGCATTACCATAATTAGAATTTACCATAGAATCATCGTAAATGAAAGACTCCGTAAGTTTGGTGGTTCCTATGAGCGTATCAATCGAACGCACGCGTTGAAGCGAATCCTGATCGTAATCATATTCTTGCCTAACACTTATTCCACCAACTTCATATTGCATGTAGTCGACCCTACCCGAAGTTTGGTCATAATAAAAACTGACTTCGCGTTGGTATGTCCCTATTACATAAGCATATTTTTCTAATCTTTGTGTCTCATCATACACATACTCGATCGAATTGTCATCTTCATCGACGATTCTTAATAGATTTCCATACTGATCATACGTGTAAAAGAAAATATCACCGTGATATAAATCCATGAGGATAGCAAGTCTACCTTGAGTATCGTATTCATACATATAGCGAGGAGAAGTCTCATCGTTATAGAAAATGGCTCTAACTTGATCTAGGTCTGTATACTGAATATGGATACCATCTCCATTCCCATACGTTTTATTTATGAGTAAAGAGTTGTCATAAACAATGCTTCCGATGGTTTCTTCACCATAGGTATAATGAATTTGTTCCACATTATTTATGGTTATGCTTTCAATTCTTTCCAAATCATCATATAAATAAGCATAAATGACTCCATTATGAACAATAGTAGCGAGATTACCGGAAGAATTATAAGTAAATTCTGCATCGATAGATAAAGTGTTATCTAGATTTTCACGATTGATTTCATCAATTCTACCCAAGGAATCAAAAAAGAGTGTTTCGATACTTAAGAAAGCATCAGTCGTAGATTTACGTAATCCATTTTTTTGATCGACTTCATAGGTAGTTGTATTATTAAATTCATCAATCACGGATGTGATGTATTGGCCATCTATGGAATAATTCGTTTTACTCATAAACCATACACCATTTGAAGAAAGAAAATCATATCCCATACGATGTTCAGTAATATGCCCTTTGTCATCGTATTTTACTGAAACAACCACGTTATTTTGAGTTAATTGATACCACAAGTCTTCTGGATCAAAATCAAAGTGAACCATTTGACCGTCACGAGTAATCGATTGAATTTCATTATCGGTATCATAGACAAAATCGTATTCACTTTGAGCTGAAACAACCTTCATCATGTGACCAGTAAAATTATCATAACCATAAACAGTCATACTGTTTCCTTTATAAAGTTGGAAATTATCAAAATATGCCGTTCCTTCACCACGATAAATCCCGTAAACATATGCACTTTCCACACCATCGGGTATCACGAAGTTTCTCGATTGAAATTGCCATGTTTCGAGATCGGTATTGAATGCATAATATGTTGGAATCCATTCACCAAGTGTAGTGATAAATATCACCTGAATACCAAAATAGCGATAATCATTAGGGCATGTTCCCGATGGTATACAAGGTTCATAGGTTGATCCCATCAACTTACTGGGAACTGCATCCGCTTTCGCCCAACCCCCGACAGTAAACACATCACCGGCTTCAAAATCGATGATGGATTGATAAAAATACCCTGTGTTACCCCCATCTCCGATTATCTTTATTGCATAATCACCAAGGATGTCATAGGGCGATGTTTCAGTTATGGTTGAATGAACAGCTCCCGATAAAACCCAATCAGTAGTACCTTCTTCAAATGAATCGTTTTGCAACATGTTGTATTGTGTATCGATAAATCCTTCATTAATTTGAATATTGTCGAAGTAAACAAAATCAGTAGATAAATTCACCATTTGAAGTGTAATAACAGCATCATTGTCTAAAGATAATGTTCTTTGATATTGAGTCCAACCCTCAAGATTAAGGTTACCTGTGACAGTGCCTAAGGTGGATGCTCCTAGAACATTGATAAATGCGGTATTTGAGGATACACTATCAAGAACCCAGTAGGTGAGCATATACTCACCAGCCTTTAGGAAAACCGACTGTTGAACAACAGCAGACGATGTATCCTTCTTCAATGCATACGAGTAATTACCCATAAGTGCATAATCCGTTGTCTGTGTGGCCGTGAATCCATAACTTGAAAGTGGCATCCATGAATCACTGGAGTTTTCAAATCCATGATTTTCAATTGGATTATGAAGATGTGAAAACGGTGCTGATTGATAAACAAGATGGTTTACATTGGCATAATTTGGAGATAAACTAATCCATTCAAAATCATCTGATAGCGAGTAGACATTATCAAATTGAGAAAAAAGTCCTGCGTAATCAAATGATTGACCATTACCATAGTCATCAAGTACATTGACCGTGTGTCCATATTGATCAAAGCTATAATATGTTGATTGTCCTGTGTGATTCATATATTGAGTACGTCCAAAACTGTATAAAACATCCATATACCCTAATTGATGCAATCCAGAAGTCATGGTATACCGCTGAACTTTACCTGATGTTTCATAATTGTAGGTGATATGTAGGTCATCATATGTATCAAAACCTTCAACAAATTCATGATTGCTATTAAATGTGTAATGAAGATATGGGCCGGGATTTAAGGGATAGCCTATTTCTGTATTGTAATCATAAAATGTTCGAATGAAATCAAGATTATTGTAGCTATCATAAAAATACTCGCGTTTTTCAATGGTTGAATAAGACGAATCACCAATGAGTTTGAGTTGTGTGTTCACCAATCGGTTGTTGAAGTAAACAAAGTCGATCATGTTTCCCACATCATCAGTTACATAATCAATACGTATTGAATTTGCTAAGTAAGTGATGGTGATTTGTTGATCAGATTTCGGATGGTAAATGGATAATAGTCTGCCCCATTCAGTATTATCAAAATGGAATTCCATTTTAGAAAGTGTTTTAACAGTATAGTGATCACCATATCTATACAATTTCATTCGAGAACCATCTTCTGCAATAGACACATAGGCTCCTGATGCGACATCAAAAACTTCATTCATAAAATGGATTTGATTGCCGTCGCCTTGAGTCATATAGTAAGTTTGACTGTAAGTATCGAAGAAGATTTGCATGTGAAAATTGGTTTTCCATCCACTACCATACCCAATATCTGTGTTTCTTTTATCATGGTTATGAAAAAAGGATAATTTCAGGGGCATGTTCTCATTTTCAAGGAAGTACTCATCCCTTATCCAAGTGAGATTTCCTGTATAATCCGAGAGATATCCTGTTCCAATTCGGCCCATTTCTTGGGTGTTATACGTCCAGTAGTCTTTGATGCCTGAACGCTCCTGATACCCAATTGTAAGAAAGGGTTTGTTAATGGATGAACTTCGAAAAAACTGTGTTGTTGAAGATACGATGTCATCATAAGCTAAAGTGAATCCAGGAACATCGGTGATTCCCGCGTTATGCCACTCACTCAAAGGTTCAGAGACATCAAATACAATATCATCAAGTGCACTCGTTATTGCGAAATCAACCACGTTAGTCTCGTAAGATGGTTTTGTTTTCCAGACGACAGTCGCATGATTAAATGACATGGTATTCTTAAATAAGTTAATTTGAATCCCATTATAATTTGTCTTTTGATCTAAGGTAAGGTGTGCATAAATCAATTGCTTATCAGTTAAAGCACTGGGGATTGAGAAATTAAATAGCGTATTATACTCACTTAAGGCTGTGGGTTTACCGATATACAAGTATGGATATGTAGTTGTATTGCTAAAGTTTGTCATACCCGCTGTTTTGCTTATATATGTGTCGTTGATTGTAATTGTTTGAGTTGTTGACACAATGGTTGGATCAATGGTGACTGGATAATTGGCATTTTTCATCCAACCATCGTCTGGAATGATGGTGAGTGTGAATGAGTTTTTGGTTTTTTCAGTTATTTTACACACAATTTCAGTTGATATTTGATTTTCACTATCAAAAATGAATAAATCAGAGAATGAAAAAATGACTTGATTGTCTAAATTAATAAATTCAATTTTACCGTTATCGGTATAAGCTAATTCGAGATTCATCAAAGAAAAATCAAACGAGATCTCCATACTTTCAACATAGTTATGAACAATAATATTTTCTTTTATTGTATTGCTGCTGATAAAGTACTCTAAGTCTACACTTGGAAGGATATTTTGATAGATTATTTCATCCGATAGTTTTGATCTCTCTCTCATGTCTGAGGAAACTTTTTCGTTTTTTGTATAAAGAGCTTGACTTTGAATAGAATGAGTTGGCTTCCAAAGAATTTGATATTCTCCATTTTTGAGCTGAATATGTTTATTGCCCTCTAGTCGATTTGGAAAATCAACAGTAAACTCATTCTCAAGATTTGTATATGTTCCTTTTTCCTTGCTGTACTCAAGAGTATTGTCAATGTCTTCCCATTTTCCGTTTTTATAATAATGAACTGGTTGTGAGTATAATGCAATTTCATATGTTCCATCTAATTTCTTAAAATACTTCTCATTTAGTGTTCTCTTTGATGTATCTTCTGATACAATCGGAACACTTTTACTATCAACATCCAATTTCTTATATGATTCAAAAGGACTAATCGATGTTTCCTGTAACTGTTCATCGGCGGAGGTATTACTTATCGCTTTTGCTTGTGGCCAAGAAATTGAACCAAAAATCGTGCTGAATATGAGCACATAAAGTAAAATTGTTCTCGTCTTTTGTATAAGAACTAATCCAAGTCTGATAGCAGAGTTTGATTTTGACATATTTCCTCCCAACGTTTGTCAAAGACTTTTTTGTTTTCTCTTGTTGTATTGATTATTATCGATGATGGTATATTTATATTGTAACCAGACTAATTCGAGAAAAACAGGGCGTATACGCCCCATTCGTACTGAAATAAATGATTATGTAATGAAAATATTTTCATAAAACCAGCAAAGCAATGTTAAAATCAAGGTAATAGCATTTTTTGTTATTTGGAATGTCCAA
>CALMNM010000119.1 GCA_937868795.1 uncultured Acholeplasma sp. | reverse complement strand
GATTACCGGGTTCTTCTCTGAAGACGGAATCCTGCTTCTCACACTGCACGGGAACCAATCATTCACATTAAATAAAACGACGACACAATACGGTGATGAAGTGAGTGTGGTTTTTGATAAAGAAAATGCATTCACTGATGCTGGAACTCATATAATCCATGTGACACTCTCTCATCCAAATTATCATGAACTTGTTCTAGAACAATCATTGATAATTGAAAAAGCATCATTAGAGGTTAACATTGATGTCTTCACTCTTGATGTTCGAGCAACATCAGTCACAGTTCATCATCTAGAGTTCGATGAATACATCATCTTATCAATTAATGGTATTGACTTTGTGGATTCCAATCAATTAAATGACTTGCAAGATGAAACGGAATATCAATTAATCATCATAATTAGTGAATCCATGAATTATCTCGAAAGTAACGCAGTAACGATTAACATAACAACATATCGTTCAAGCGATGACTTAATGGCATTATTGAATGATGAGACGGTTAATCTCATGGATTTATACAACAATTTGGTACTAGTTTATAATGAGATGTCGAAGGTCCATCCAGATGAGTTGATCACAATTCAAACCCTCTTTGATGAGAAAACATCGGATTACAATGCATATGTCACTTCCGTGAATAGTGAATATGATTCTACCAAGCAAAACATTCGTGAATTGATTCCGATTATCATACTATCTGGAGTAGGATTACTGCCTGTAGTCCTTATGAAGAGAGGAAGTGAGTGGCAATGAAACGATGGACAACAATGATCATTATCGCGATAACCCTATTATTCATTTCTGGATGTCAGATCAATTCCACTTACGATGAGAATTTGTCAAACATCAATCGAATTCTTACTAACTTTAGTCTAGATGAAAGCTATGGATACGATTATTCTAGCATCCAAAAGGATGCAGAAGATCGTGAACTCAACAAGGATACCATTACTCAACGTATTGATCGCGAAACCGAAGTAAAAATATATACCGAAGTAGAATCATATCGACTGAATACCTTTAATCTTGACAGTCAATATGAAATCACCAATTATGTTGTATATTTCTATAATAATCAAAAAGGTATCCAACATGGTGATGATGCGATTATTTGGGAATCGACAACCTATGAAGAGTACAACCTTATGACACTTCCGATTCAACGAATTGATGCGGATAATCTTAGCGCATATGATGTACAAACCAGTGAAAACCTTACTATCATCACGTGCAATGTCAAAATCGATAAAATAGAAAAGGTCTTAGGCTATACAATTTCTAATATTAGTGAGTTAACTTTAGTAGTGACGTTTGATGCAACAGAAGACCGACTCATTGAAATTGAAGTCAGTTATCAGCAAACCTTATCGAATACTGTTGTTACATTCAAACCGAATTATGACATCGTTCAAGTCATTATTCCTTAAAGGGGGAGAAACCATGGAAAAATCTACAAATAAAAAATTATTATTAAAAAGAGGTGAATCATTCATGAGATTATTGTCACATCGAGTTCCATTATTAATCTTAGCGATTGTATTTGCTGTTTTGTTGATATCATGCGAACAAAAAGAAGCATTGCCCGATGAAAATATTCCAGTAAAAATGGATTATGATGTCAGTCAAGATCAGTATTTTGATTCAGAAGGCAACTTAAATGTTCCTTTTGATATTGCTTATCCCGAAGTGTTTGAGTTTGGTGATATTGAATACGATCAACAGACAGTCTTGCTCAAATTTGCCTCAACGTTTGATGGAATATTATCAAGAAACTTAAAGAACGCTGGTATACAAGCTATTGAGCTTTCCATGAGTAATGAAAATACTTCATGGTATCTAGCGACACTTAAAGAAGGTTATACCGTCAAAAACGTTATGAGTACGGTGAGACAATTGGATGAAGTCTTAGTTGCAGACTATAATTACATATACGCAACAGAAGAATTTGATCCTGTTACATACCCTGATATTGATGTATCTGAAAATCCTAGAACTATTGATCAATGGCATTTGAATTCATCAGGTATCTCTGAAGCTTGGGAATGGCTCGAGTATTCAGGATTTAATCCTGGAGGATCATCAAGTGTTGTGGTCGCTGTTATCGATACGGGTGTTGATTATAATCATATCGATTTAGCTGCGAATATGTGGGTTAATACCAATGAAATCCCAGGTAATGGCATTGATGATAACGAAAATGGATATGTCGACGATATTCATGGGGCTAATGT
>CALMNM010000118.1 GCA_937868795.1 uncultured Acholeplasma sp. | reverse complement strand
GCACTTGCTTCCCTAAGACATTGGGTTGAATAATACTTCCTTCTAACCCTTGTTCAATCAGTTGTAAGACAATCACGATGACAATCGCGATTAAGAAGATATTGCCACCAAGAAGAGATTGTTGCATCTCCAAATGCTTGGTTAATAAGAAGATGATCGGTGCTAAGACCCCAAGCCATGCCCCAATATAAGGAATGATATTAAAGAGTCCCATCAGGGTTGCAAACACAATCGCGTAATAAAACGGAAAATCAGGAATAAAGAACGATAAAGCGCCTAAGGTAATAGAGAAGAATCCAAAGATGATGAGCATCATCAGTCCTTGTCCTTTAAAGTAATTACGAATGACGACATCACTACGTTTTCCTAATTCAACCACATGAGGACGAAAACCCTTCGGTGCTACTTTAGATAAAGTCGTAAAGATCAATGTCTTTTCTTTAATTAACCAGAACATAAAGACTGGGGTTAACACAAAGACCATGATCACACTCACAAAGGATGAGGTAAATCGTGTGAGTGAAGCAAGCACAGAACCCGCTAAAAGAAGAATTCTTTCCACGGAAGCTCCGTTTTGACTCATTTCATCGATGATGTCAGTAATATCGCTATTAGCAAAATAATCAGTAATCAGTGCAATGACATCATTGATGATACTTTCAAGACTGGTGTTATCGATCAGTGAAAGTAGATTATTTAATATCGCGGATAATTGTGACACGATAAAATAGATAGCAATCCCTAAGATAGCTAAAATAAAGATGATCCCTATCAGAATGGCGAAGATGATCGCTAAAGATTTTTTCATCTTTAGCTTCTCATGCATCCAATTTGATAATGGTCCAATGATAAAGCTTAAAAAGAAGGCGATGACAAAAGGAATGAGCACATTATTGATCGCGTTAAATATCTTTAATAGTGCATCTCTGGTCAGTAACTGTAAGACATAAAGACCAATGATGGATACGGTAATAATACTGATAATCAGTAGATATTGGATAAGTCGTTCTTTTGATAACCATGATTTATTCATAGGGTACCCCCTTCAACATTCCTGTATTTTCTATTATACAATAGATTATTAACCTTAACACCGATAGAAGAGTTAATCACGTGCTGATGATATCATGATAAATCCTGAAATGAACAAAGGTGTTCCACTGATCAAAAATGCAGGGAAATATACTTGATCAACCATGATGAGGTAAAGATAGCCGAAGGCAATACCCATCATCAAGATGAAAAACCATCTTAGTCCAAGATGAAGCTCATGAATCCAAGACTGGAATATCGATTCATTGATCATCTTACCCAAAAAAGACAGTCCTATATAAAGATGACCCACAAGAAGTGTTAAAAGGAGCTCTTTGATGATCCATGGTATGGTAACGAGATCGAAAACGATAAATAAACGCACGCCTATTAAGATTAGTGTAAGTAAAAGTCCGATAAGATATGTTTTTCTCATGATATATCCCCCTATATGATTTCTATAAGGTCTATTATACACGAGATACGATGAACAATAAATAGTGCTATAATGATGAATAGATAAAAGGAGACTTCTTATGGCAAAACTCATCGGTGTTACCCCAAGAATCATTTATGAATTAGGTGTACAAAAACAAT
>CALMNM010000117.1 GCA_937868795.1 uncultured Acholeplasma sp. | reverse complement strand
TTTGGCGCATGTTCTTTTCCTAAATAATAATCATCGATCGAAATCATTAAAGGACGGAGTCCACGAGACATCAGTTCAATTCGTAAACGGTTGGAAAAGGTTGTCTTTCCCGAAGAGGAAGGACCTGCAATCCCAATCAAACGAATGCTTTCGATATTGGATTGGATAATCGTTCCGAGTTCATTGAGTTGATGGAAATGTTTCGTTTCACACATGTTGACAAAATCAACCGCAGAACGTTCATCTTTCGCGTATTCATTGATTTTGGGAATGGTGTTTCCTTGGACGATTTTACCCCATTTCGCGACTTCTTTCAATGCTTGTCCAAAAATGGGTTCATCGACAAATTCAGGGATAATCCCACCTGCTTCAGCTCTCGGATATTGAATGATAAATCCCGGACTATAGGCAAACATATTATAAGATTTCAAGTAGCCAGTAGATGGTAACATGTACCCAAACATATAATTGATATACCCATCACACTCATAGGTATTCACATAATCTTCTTCACGGTACTCTAAAACTGCAATCTTATCTTCCATCTGGCGTTCTGAATACAGTTTAACGGCTTCACCAACGGAAACACGCTTACGTAAAATAGGTAAATCACCTGCGATAATTTGGTTGACTTCAGCCTTGATTTTTTCGACTAGCAAAGGATTAATAGGGCCTTGATAGTGATCTAAAACAGCTAAAATCGAACGTGATATGGAATAATTAAACTTCACTTTCACTTCGGGAAACAAGCGATAAATCGCCATAGCAACCACATAGCGCAAGGTCGATTCATAGACTCTGATCGCATCGGAATGCTCATAGCCTAGAAACTCGATGTCAGCGTCTTTGGTTTCAATATAGGTCAACTCTCTTAAGCGTCCATTGACGGTTGCTGCAAGTTTGTTTTCCAGTTTTAAATCGTGTAATACTTCCGTGAGTTGCACGGGGCGGTCATAGCGTTTGGTTTGACCTTCGATGGTTAATCTCATGTTTTTCTCCTATTCATCTTCATCGAATAGATCAAATCTACTCAGGTGAATTTTTTTGTCTTTAATCTCGATGACTTCTTCTTTGACCAAGTCAATGGGTTCGACTTGTTCGGTGGGTTTCTTCGTCACTTTTCGCTGAATGGCTTCTTCTTTTTCCTCATTCGCTTCGAAGATTTCAATCGCATAACCTCTGCCAAGGTCAGCGTCATCGTAGAGTTTTTTGCCGAATTTGTTTCCAGAGTACTTTAAATCTTGGACGGTCATAATGACTGCCGTTTTTTCCGTGAGAATTCTGACATTCACGTTTTCTTTTTGTTGAGCACGGGATAATCGTGCGGCAGATACCGCTAAATGGGGATTCGCTTTTTGATGTTCGATGATCAAAATACCCCGGCGATTACGATTATAAATGGGAAGTTCTTCCACCACATCTTTGATGATATGACCCCGATTGGTCAGCATGACAAAGTCATCGTTTGGTTTCACATAGAGTGCACTGACTAAATGATCACCATCTTGAAGCGACATCGACTTAACGCCACCCGCTTGTAAGCCATAAAGGGGAAGTTCTTCTGTTTTAAAGCGTAATGCATACCCTTTATGTGAGATGGATAAGATATTAGACTTCGCTTGATCATCCACACAGACCACTTCGTCGGTTTCAGATAACTTCATTGCTTTTAGGGATTTATTGTATCTAGACACTTCAAAATCAGCTAGTTTTGCTTGTTTCATCATGCCTTCTTTGGTGGCAATCAAAATCGTTTCATCACTACTAAAGGATGATACAGCTAAAACGTTGATGATGCGTTCATTCTTTTCAATGGGAGTGATGTTGTTGATGTAGATGCCTAAATCTTTCCATTTTTGTTCATCAATCTTATACACGGGGAGGAAGATATAATTGCCTAGATTGGTAAAGATGAGCAGTGTATCTAAGGTATTTAACTCTTTTTCAAACATTAAAGCATCATTTTCTTTTAATCCTATGCTCTGTGATGCTTGATAAGAGCGTGTGGATGCACGTTTAATATAGCCATCTTTCGTGATACCAATCATGACTTTTTCATCCGTGACTAAATCTTTTTGATCGATCTTAATCGTTTCAATCTCTGCTTCGATCTCTGATTTTCTTTCTTCGCCTAAAAGTTGTGAAATTTCATTGAGTTCTTTTTTAATCACACGGCGTAATTGGGCTTCAGATGATAAAATGCTTTCAAGCTCTTTGATCCGTTCGGATAAACTGATTGATTCTTGTTCAAGAGCAACCACATCCGTATTAGAGAGACGGTAAAGCTGCAAAGTCACGATGGCTTCTGCTTGAGCTTCTGAAAAATCAAAGCTTTGCATCAAATTTTCTTTCGCGTTTTGTTTATTTTGAGAGCCACGAATGATTTCAATGACTTTTTCGATGACTGAAACCATTTTGATTAGCCCTAAGACGATGTGTTGACGCTTATTGGCACGGGCAAGTTCAAAGTTTGAACGGTTCGTGATCACATCTTTTTGATGATCGACATACGCCTTTAAAATGGGAATCACACCGACCAATACCGGACGATGATTCATGATGGCGACCATATTGTAGTTATAGGTCACTTGAAGATCCGTACTCTTAAAGAGTAAGTTTAAAATAAGTTGAACATCGGCACCTTTACGCAAATCGATCGCGATACGAAGCCCTTCTTGGTCAGATTCATCTCTGATTTCTAAGATGTCTTCGACTTTCTTATCGATTCGTAGAACGTCCATTGCCTTGACTAAATCTGCCTTATTGACTTCATAAGGAATCTCGGTGATCACGATACGATCTTGGGACTTACTGATTTCTTCAATGATACTTTTTGCTCTTATGACAATCTTGCCTGCACCAGTTTCCAATGCAGATAAAATTCCTTGGTGACCTTGAACAATCCCTCCAGTAGGGAAGTCTGGACCCAAGATGATTTTTGAAAGTTCATCAAGAGTAATCTTTTCATTATCGATATAAGCTAAGGTCGCATTGACAACTTCTTTTAAATTATGAGGCGGGATATTGGTCGCATAACCCGAGGAAATCCCTTTGGCCCCATTGACGAGTAGATTAGGGAATTTTGCAGGTAAAACAACGGGTTCGAGTTCTTCATCGTCAAAGTTAGGCACAAAAGGAACCGTCCGTTTATCGATATCTGCTAAAAGTGCTTCAGCTGCTTTCGATAAACGTGCTTCGGTATAACGCATCGCCGCCGCAGAGTCACCATCGATCGAACCGTTGTTTCCATGCATATCAATCAAAGGCACACGCATTTTAAAGTCTTGTGAAAGACGAACCATCGCTTCATAGATTGATGAATCACCATGAGGGTGATACTTACCCATGACTTCTCCTGCGATTCTTGCGGATTTTTTATAAGGTTTGTTATGGAGCATGCCAAGTTGCTGCATCGCATAAAGGATACGTCGTTGAACAGGTTTCAGCCCATCTCTTGCATCAGGCAGTGCGCGATCTTGAATAATGTATTTCGAATAACGTGCAAAACGTTCAGAAACGATGTCTTCAAGTGTGGATTCAATGACTTTCTCAACATATTCGTTGACTTGCTTAATGATGTTATTCGCCATTATTCCACCCCTTTCTGCAGATCAAAATCATCGCTGATTTCAAAATCGACATTGTCTTCAATCCAGGTGCGACGTGGTAAAACATCATCGCCCATCAGGACAGAGATGCGTTTATCGGATGCGCCTAAATCTTCAATCTTCACTTGAATGAGTGCGCGAGATTCAGGGTTCATAGTCGTTTCCCAAAGTTGGCTCGCGTTCATTTCGCCAAGACCTTTGTAACGCTGTATAGTATAAGGACTCTCATCAATCAAACCTTTGAGTTCTTCATCACTCCATGCATAAAAAATCTCTTCTTTTTTACCTTTTTTCTTTGTTAGTTTGTAAAGCGGAGGTTGTGCGATGTATAAGCGGCCATCTTCAATTAAAGGACGCATATAGCGGAAGAAAAAGGTGAGGAGCAAAATTTGAATATGCGCTCCATCGGTATCGGCATCGGTCATGATGATGACCTTTTTATAATTGCATTTCTTTAAATCAAAATCCGCCCCAAAATCTGCCCCAATCGTATAGATAATGGTCGAAATTTCTTCATTTTTTAACAAGATATCAATCGTCGTTCTCTCTGTGTTAATGACTTTACCACGAAGCGGTAAGATGGCTTGGAACCGACGGTTACGACCTTGTTTCGCTGAACCACCTGCAGAATCCCCTTCCACTAAGAAAAGTTCATTCACATTCTTATCTTTTCCTTGAGCAGGCGTTAGTTTACCTGAGAGTAAAACTTCTTTCTTCTGTTTGGATTTACCATTTCTTGCTTCATCTCTCGCTTTTCTTGCGGCATCTCTTGCGCGTTGGGCAGCGAGTGCACGATTGATGATTTGTGATGCGATGATGCGATTTTCTTCTAGATAAGTAGACATCTTGTCATAGACGACAAAATCTGTAGCATTTCTCGCTTCTGGGGTTCCCAGTTTTCCTTTCGTTTGTCCTTCAAATTCCAAGACATCTTCTGGGATACGTAAAGAAATGACTGCCGTGAGTCCTTCACGGATATCTGCACCATCTAAATTAGGATCTTTATCTTTGATTAACGTATATTTTCGTGCATAGTCATTGATCGCACGGGTTAATGCAGATTTAAACCCAATTTCATGGGTACCTCCATCTTTCGTGCGAACATTGTTGACGAAAGAGAGTATGTTTTCTTGATAGCTATCCGTGAATTGCAACGCGATCTCAAGTTCGATCGTTTTCTTCTTGCCCGAGGACAAAACAAAAGGGGCTTCCATCATCATCGTATCATGATGACAATGACGTCCGGTATTCAAGAAGTCAATATAAGCTTTAATACCCTCATCGTAGCGAAAAGACTCCTTTTGAGATTTTCGCTGATCGATTAAATTCATCTTTAATCCTTTGATCAAAAATGCGGATTCGCGGATGCGTTCTTTGATTAAATCATATTGAAAAATTGTGGTCGAAAAAATCTTGGGATCCGGTTTAAACCAGACGGTTGTTCCAGTCTTTTTTGTATCACCGATCCGTTCAATCGGTGAAATAACGGAACCGCCTTCACTAAACCGTTGTCGAAAGATTCCTCCATCACGATAAATAGTGACTTCTAAAAATTGGGATAATGCATTGACCACAGAGGAACCAACCCCATGTAGACCACCGGATACTTTGTATCCGCTTTGATCAGAAAACTTACCACCGGCGTGTAAAACAGTAAAAATAATCTCGGTTGTTGGACGTCCAGAAGCATGCATTTTGTAAGGCATACCACGTCCATTATCAGAGACTTCAATAGAATTATCTGCTTTAATCGTCACGGTAATTTCATTCCCATAACCAGAGAGTGATTCGTCGATCGCGTTATCGACAATTTCCCAGACGAGATGATGCAACCCACGTTGATCGGTAGAACCGATATACATCCCAGGACGCTTGCGTACAGCTTCTAAGCCTTCTAAGATTTGTATCGATTTCTCATCGTATTGTTTGTTTGTTTGATTCACATGATCACTCCCCTTGATGTGTGTTTATATTATATCAAAAAATATAGTCAACTACAACAAATGATGGTGTTTTCTTTTTCCTTTTGACAAGACTATCAAACGTGATATAATGATTAAGTAATGAGGTGTTATGATGACATATATATGGATTTTTCTACTCATGGTTCTCTCGTATTTCTTAGGCTCCATCCCCAGCGGACTCATTATCGGTAAGGTCTTTAAAGGCATCGATATTCGCCAATTTGGTTCCAAAAACACAGGTGCAACCAATGCGGTCCGAGTCTTAGGTTTCCGCTATGGGGTATTCGCCTTTATCTTTGATTCATTTAAAGGTGCCGCCGTAATTCTTCTTGTTTTTATTATCGGGAATCCCGATTTATACTTAATTAGTGATTACCAAATCAATATCGCATCTATCTATGGTGCTGCAGGGGTTTTAGGACACGTTTTCCCTATCTACATCAATTTCAAAGGGGGGAAAGCAGTGGCCACTTCCGCAGGGATGATCTTTGCGATTGAACCCTGGGTCGCAGTCGGCGTCATCGTCTTGTTCTTTATCATTTTCGCGATCACTCGCTACGTCTCACTATCCTCAACCACAGCAGCTTCTGCTGTTCTCGTCTATTTCGTGGTTCGCGTCTTCTTTGAACATCCGCTCTTCAACTTAGCAACCCGAATTATGGATTTAGTGATCGTCACACTGCTTGCCATTCTTATCTTTGTTAGACATAAAGCCAACTACCGACGGCTTCGTGAAGGTACTGAATATCGATTTGATCCCAAACCTAAACCAAAAAAATAAGTTTGACCACGGTCAAACTTTTTTCTTTTTATGATTCTTTCTCGACCATACCTAGCTGAATCATCCACCTGAGGTAATTCAATGCTTGAATGCCTTCCCATTGCCTTTTGGCATCTTTATAGGCTTCAGGATAATCTTTGCTCCAATCCCAAGTAATCGACCAGACACCTTGTTCATTACGATTTTTGATCGCAACGCTCAATTCTTCAACAAGCAAATCAAAATAGATTTGTGACCCTAAGCCAGGGTGACTTGTGATGAGTTGTGTGGGTTTGGTTGAATATGAAGTAAACCAAAGGTTCGTATCTTTCTCTAAGGCTTGATCGATATGAAGGATGATGTTGTTCTTTGCTTTTTTATATGGAGCATAATGTCCATAAAGGTCAGAGACATCCTGCATCATTTCGATTAAGCATCTGAGTTCATGAGGTTCAATCGGTCCTTCGGTATCATTGATATAATCAATGGCTTCTCTAGCGACTTTGTTGGCGTATTTAAACGCTTTTCCTAAAGGATTTGAATGTTTGAGAATGAACCCAGCAATCGATGCGCTAGGATTAAATGATGGGGTTTCCTCGCGATACGTCCACCAAGGTGCATGTGGATAATCGTTATGTCTTGGATCAAGCATCTTCCAACGGTTGGTCGTTTGATCAAACGATTCTTCTAGATAATAAAATAGTTTTAATACCATGGGACTTAAAGAATCAAAGGGAATCTCTCTTAAGATATTGATAGCAGTCCATGTAGCTAACGCATTGGAATGAGGACTCCAAAGATCAGGTTCTAGTGAATGAAACCCTCCATCAGGATTTTGGTATCGCATCAAATACTTGATAATACCATCCAAACCTTCACCTA
>CALMNM010000116.1 GCA_937868795.1 uncultured Acholeplasma sp. | reverse complement strand
CGGAAAATAATAAGTTCAGTTAAGAAAATCATGATTTCACCAATGATGAGAACAAATATCTCACCAAAGATAGGAAACACGTAATACTTCGCTGCGAACATAAATCCTGTCAATATTACTTGAGTAAATAAATTGACGTATGTGACGAGCAGATAACTCTTTTTCGTCATATATCCAAAGACAAATAGAACTACGATTTCAATAAATATGGTACCAATAATTCGCGTCGCCAGTTCAATACTCATCGTTTGTACGGGGAGAACTTCACGAATTTTACCCACACTGAGTTGTGACATGTCTTGATCGACTGCCGTAATATCATACGTGATCTTGCTGTTGAATAATGTGGTTTCAATGATCTTTGAGGTCACATAATGTCCATCATTAAACACGAGCATAAGTTTTAATTGTTCAGGTGGATTATAAGAATAAATATAATAGTTATCTTCAGGATTTTGTTGCCAAACACCCCAAGGTAAGACGAGATTCGCTGAAACGTATCCCTCATCTTCAAAGGTGTAAAGCATTTCAGGATAATCTGGATATTCACTTTCAATATAAGGTCTCATCTCATCGATTTCTGCTTGATTAGGAAGATCACCTTCCATGAGTAGTTCAATGTGATAAGGCTTTTTCGCTCCGATAATTTCTACATCAAGGGATCGCTTGGGACCGAAATCTGCACGCGCCTGCATCATCGGGAATAACACGGATAGACATATGAGCAGGAATAGAATAGATAACTTTTTCATAGGATAACCTCACTATCTATTGTTATCTTTATGATAACATGAAAAAGAAGTTTTTATGAATGTTTTTTCGTTGTATAATAAAAATAGAGGTGATGACAGTGCTCATAAATCAAGTCTTAATTCATGTGAAACGAAATCCCGTAGAAAATGCGAAGGGAACCGTGATCATTACGCATGGTATTGCTGAACATTCGGGTCGTTATGAAGAAATCACAGGTAAGTTAAATGAAGCATCTTATTCCGTCGTCCGTTATGACATTCGTGGTCATGGGATGAGTCAGGGCAAAAGAGGTGCACTAAAGAGTTATCATCAAGTCATTGATGATTTGCATGAGATTGTTTTAGAAGAAAAAAAGCAACAGCCTAAAAAACTCTTTTTGATTGGTCATAGCATGGGTGGTCTTATTGTTGACCTTTATGGTGTTAAGTACCATGATGTCGATGGTATTATTTCATCTGCAGGACCCAGCAACTTCATTAAAGATGTCTTACCTTTCCGTTTTATTGGCTATCGATGGTTAGGCTTTTTAAGCAAGAAAACCAATTTTGCAGATGATCAGTTATCAAGAATCAAAGAAGTTGAAGATGCTTATATCAATGATCCGCTCAACCTTAAAAAATTCCACTTTTCTTTAGCAGGCAATATGTTTGTCGGTGGTGTACGCTATTTAAATAAACACATTCAGGATTTTCAGACTCCAGTTTTACTCATTCATGGTGAAGCTGATAAGATTGTTCCTGTTGAATTTTCGAAACGTTTGATCGGGCTGCTCAAGATTGAGGACAAAACATTGATCACTTATCCTGACGCTTACCATGAAATCTTCAATGATTTGGATCGCGAAAAGACATTTACGGATGTCATTCAGTGGCTTGATCAGAGGGCTGCTGCATGATGAAAATCGCTTGGATTGGAACAGGGGTTATGGGTAAACCCATGGCTTTACATTTAGCAGATGCAGGATATGACGTGACCTGTTACAATCGTACATACGCCAAAGCCTTAGCATTAGAACCAAAAGCGAAAGCAACGCAAAGTATTCATGAATGTGTCAAAGATGCTGATGTGATTTTTTCCATCGTGGGGTATCCTAGTGATGTGAAAGACACTTATATGGACGTGTTTAAACATGCGAAGAAAGGTGCCATTTTAGTCGATATGACGACTTCATCACCGACACTCGCCATCGAATTAGACAAAGAAGCGAAAGTCCAAGGATTTGTGCTGCTTGATGCACCTGTTACAGGGGGTGATGTAGGCGCGATTAACGCGACCATTTCCATCCTGGTGGGTGGAGAT
>CALMNM010000115.1 GCA_937868795.1 uncultured Acholeplasma sp. | reverse complement strand
AAAAGGTGTTTCTTATGCGATTTATGACAAAGTCTTTAGAACTGAATCTCATCTTAGAAAAGGTCGCTCATTATGCAAAAACAGACACGGTTAAAGAGGAAATTACCACCCTTGAACCGATGACTGATCGCATGCTCATTGAGCGTCATCTGACAGAGACCTACGATATGCTGATCCTTATCGCCAAGATGGGTCATCTTCCTTTGATCGAAGATTTTGATATTCACGAACTCATTCGCTATGCGAATATGGATCGTTTTTTTACCATTCAGGAACTTCTGACAATTCGTTTGTTCTTACTCATGGAAAAAGGGATCATCCAGTATCGAAAAGAAGCAGAAAAAAACCGAATCTCCCTTGTTTCATTAAACGATTACTTTTATCAACTGCATTCTCACCATTCACTCTTAGACTATATGGATTTGAAAATGGATCCCGATGGGCAGATATTAGATGATGCAACCCCTGAACTACTCAAGATTCGTCGCGATTTATCGAAGATGGAGAAGAATTTACAGGATAAACTGCATCATTTGTTGATCGATTTAGCACCATATCTCAATGAAAATGTCATTGTCATTCGTAATGATCGGTTTTGTATCCCCGTTAAAGAAGCATATAAAGGAAAAATTAAAGGTGTCATTCATGATATGTCTGCTTCAAAACAGACCATTTATATAGAACCTGAGGCCACTCGCCAATTAACTGCAGAAATCGAATCACTTAAAATTCTAGAAGAAAAAGAAATTCAAAAGGTCATCTCACTCCTCTCGGAGGCGGTGTCTATGGCTAAAGAATCTCTCAAAGATAATCTTGATCTATTCTTGACCTTTGATTATATCCAAGCTAAAGCATTATATGGATTAGAAATACACGGCAATAAACCACACATCAATGATGATGGGATCATCTCCTTAATTAAGGCGAAACATCCTCTGCTCGATCAGAAAATTGCTGTTCCTATCCATGTTGAACTGAGCGATGAAATTAGAACACTCCTCATTACCGGTCCAAATACAGGGGGGAAAACAGTCGCCTTAAAAACAGTCGGTCTTTTGAGTCTTATGATGCAATCTGGCTTACTTATCCCAGCATCTGAAACCAGTAATCTCTCCGTTTTCTATCAAATTTTCGCCGATATTGGTGATGAACAATCCATTCAACAATCACTATCGACATTCTCTTCTCATATGACGAAAATTACACGAATGATCAATGAAGTCGAGGATAAAAGTTTAGTGCTTCTCGATGAACTAGGTAGCGGTACCGATCCCAATGAAGGGGTTTCTTTAGCGATGGCGATCATCAATAAACTGACGACATTTAATATCAGATTGATGGTCACAACCCACTATTCTGAATTAAAAATGTATGCTTATGAAAAACCACATATGGCAACAGCATCTGTTGCCTTTGATAAAGAAAGTCTTAAACCCCTCTATTATCTTCAAATGGGGACCACAGGTTCATCGCACGCATTCTTAATCGCTCGTCGCTTAGGACTTCAAGATTCTGTAATCGATGATGCGTTAACCATCTATCAAGGAAGACAGACAGATTTAGCCAAAATCATGGAAAAACTCAATGATGAAATGCTCTATCTTGAAAAAGAGAAAGAAAAACTCGCTTCTGAACAAGAAAAGACGCTCGATGAGAAGAAAAAATACCAACAGACACGTGAAAAATTGATTGCTGAACAGGATGATCTTCTTGAAAAGATCCGTAGTAAAGAAGAAGCCAAATGGCTAAAAATAAGAGAAGAAGCATTCGATCTCATCCGCGAATTATCAACCAAAAAGTCATTATCAAATCCTGAAATTGCCCAGCTTAAATATCAACTCAATCAATCGGTTGATGCTGATTTAACCTATCGCATCAATGATGAAATTGAAGTAGGTGATGATGTGTTTATCATTCCTTATCAGCAATATGGTAAGGTCAAATCCATCAAGGGTGATGATTATCAAGTAATCTTTGGCAAATTTGATCTTTCTTTTAGACAAGGCGATTTAAGAAAGGAACAACCCAAGGAAACATTGAAAAAGACCCCAAGACCGAAGAAAATAGAAACAGGAACCACACCTGAAAAGAAAGCAAGTCTCGAACTTGATTTACGTGGGTACCGTTTTGAAGAGGTCAAAGAAGCTCTCGATCAAGCGATTGATCGTGCGCTACTCGCAGGTTTAACCTCGATGCGCATCATTCATGGTTTCGGGAGTGGTGCAGTAAGGAAAGCTGTCTATGATTATATTAAGAGTTCATCCTATATTACCTCTCACCGCTATGGTGGTGAAGGAGAAGGGTTGAATGGCGTGACAATAATTACATTGAAATAATGTAAAGGGCTTGAAAAATCACGCTAATAAACATATAATAAAAGATAGAAAATATTAAAGAAATGAGGAAAATTTAATGATTGACTATCAAGGACAAAAATATCAAGATGTTATTGGACAACAAGGGTTAGTAGTTGTACAATATTTTGCAACATGGTGCGGACCATGCAAAATGTTAAAGCCAGTACTAGAACAAATAAGCACTGAAATGAATGAAACAAAATTCTATCGTGTGGATATCGACTTATTTAGAAATCAAGCCATTGAAGCAGGTATTCGTAGCGTTCCAACCGTCGTCTTATATAAGGATGGGGAAGAAGTGGATCGCCAATCGGGATATCAACCTAAAGAACGTATCCAAGCTTGGATGAATCAATTCAAATAAAGCACGCAAGTGCTTTTTTTCTTGCATGAATTTTTACATGAAATAGAGTATAATAAAAGAGGTGATCGCATGGATGGTTTTCTTCTCATCAATAAACCTGTGGGATGGACATCACATGATGTTGTCTCGCGTATCAAACGACAATTTCATTTTCAGAAAGTCGGTCACACGGGGACCCTTGATCCATTTGCAAGTGGTCTTTTAATTCTCTGTTTAGGTAAAGCAACCAAACTTGCGTATCTCTTTTCTGATTTGGATAAAGTCTATACGGGGACCATTCTTTTTGGGGTTTCTTATGATACCTTGGATACGACT
>CALMNM010000114.1 GCA_937868795.1 uncultured Acholeplasma sp. | reverse complement strand
GCGATGGTTTTCCAAAACTATGCCCTTTATGCACATATGTCTGTCTATCACAATATGGCATTTTCGCTCACCCTTCGTAAAGAAGATTCTGATAAAATCCATGAACGTGTGATGTGGGCAGCCAATGTATTAGGACTCGTTCCATATCTCAATCGTAAACCCAAAGAACTTTCGGGAGGTCAACGCCAACGTGTGGCATTAGGCCGTGCGATTGTTAGAGATCCCAAGATTTTTCTCCTTGATGAACCACTATCTAATCTTGATGCAAAGCTTAGAGGATCAATGCGTAAAGAATTAAAACAACTGCATCACCGTTTGCATACAACGATGATTTACGTGACCCATGATCAAATTGAAGCACTCACTTTAGCGGATCGTATTGTTGTGATGAAAGATGGTTATGTTCAACAAATCGCCACACCTGAAGAACTTTATGATCGTCCATTTAACTTGTTTGTCGCCAATTTTATCGGAACACCACCGATGAACTTTTTCACATCATCCATTGATGAAAAAGGATTTCTCCATATCGAAAATCTTAAAGTCGATATTTCTCAAACACCGATGTTCCAGATTTTAAAGGAAAAGGGTTATTTTGGTAAATCGATTATTCTTGGAGTCAGACCTGAAGCCATCTCGATTGAACCACGTTATGAAAATACAGTTCATCAAGAGTTTCAAACGAAAATTCAACTCTATGAATTGTTAGGATCGGATGCCCTTATTCATTTTTCCATCAATCAAAAGTCAGTATTAGCCAAGATAGACGCTCGGATTAAACTCGTACCTGGCCAAGAGGTTAGCTTTCATTTTGATTTGAATCACCTCTATTATTTTGATTCCGAGACGGAGGTGTCCATCTATGCCTGAAATGATGCGTGAACACTGGTTAAAACGATGGTATAATTATAACAAGTATCAAATTCCTGTCATTTTTACGATTATAGGAACGATTGTGTTTACCTTTTTCCTTGATTTCCGCACGGGAGATATCGACTTCAAGTCCCATATTTCAGCGATTAATTTGCTAACCAATAAAGTGATTGGATTCTATTTGTTTTCCATTTACATGATCAGTCTGGTGCAAGTCGCAAACTCCATGGCGTTTACCAAAAAACGATCACCTGTCTCGCTATTCCTCTTCACCCTTTTAAATGCCGTACAAATTCTCTTAGTATATTTATATATTCAGGTTTTCTATACTGAGCAAGCGACAAGAACAGATGGATTTATCATTCCTGATTATGGGTACTTCTCCATGAATGTCATGATGATCGGAGCGGTTTTCTATCTCATTTCTACCGTGTTTGCTTGGATCTACGTTGATTGGAAGTATGTTCACATTGAAGAATAATCATTCAAAAAAGGACCAACCACATCAATTTAACCCTTACAGCATCGACAAGTTATCCACGATTAAACCTCAAGTAAAAATTGGGTTTATGAAGTTTTGGGTTGCCGGTGCTGCCTTCTTTTTAACGTTCACTGCCTTACAGTATGATCCCTTAGATCTTTTGGTTGTCATGATTTTGATCATGATTCTGGGGACAGAATACGTGGTGAATAAAGTCATCATTTGGATGAACAATGATCGACAACCCACATTAAAGTATTTACCCCATCACATCAAACGATCATCTGTATTAAGTCTAATGATGACTGGAGTCTATGTGATTGTCCTCGTGTTAGCAAGCTATTTTTTAATTGAAGGGTTATTGACACTCGGTATTCCCTCAATTGGGATGATATTTTTTGGTTTTGAGAATCGTGCCAATGATCCTATCACCTTTGGTTTAGTCTTTATGGGATGTGATATGATCTGGGTTTACGTGAAAAACCTTATTCGAAGTCATCTTAGAAAGGGTGATTGAGCATGCATGTCATCTTTATATCTTCACGATCGGTCACGATTGAACTTGATAATTCATCGATTTATTATGCTGATCAACCCTATGATGTTTATGTCGATCAAACCTTGGTGTTAGAACATGTCATCACCAATGTCTTTTCCATCTATGATCTCATTCCAGAAACGGAATATGTGATTAAAGCCTATCATCAAATGCTAACGATTCGCACCGAACTGGAAACTGCTATGCTCAATGTAAAAGATTTTGGTGCACGTGGCGATGGTGTCACAGATGACACGGAGGCGATTCAAAAAGCTATTTATCAATGTCCAGCTGGTGGACTCGTCCATATCCCTGAAGGACAGTATATGGTTCGCCCTCTTTTTTTGAAGAGTCATCAGACAATTGAACTTGTTAAATATGCTACCCTTTTAGGGGATATTCAACGTGATCATTATCCAATCTTACCAGCGCAAGTTGTGAGAAGAGATGGTTCACTCTTAGAGCTATCTTCCTGGGAAGGTGTGCCAGCGCAGACGTTTGCATCAACGATTACAGGTATTGAAATAGAAGATGTTAAGATCATCGGTGAGGGTATCATTGATGAACAATCACATCTTTCTGATTGGTGGGTTGATCATAAGGTCATGCGTGGCGCTTGGCGTCCTAAAGGCATCTTCTTATCCAACTGTAAGCACATCGGTATTCAAGGAATCACCGTGACGAATACGCCCTCATGGAACCTCCATCCCTATTTTTGCGAAGCCATTGATTTTATCGATATGAACTTGATTTCTCCAAAGGATTCTCCGAATACCGATGGATGCAATCCCGAATCCTCTAGTCATATCAATGTGATTGGTGTGAATTTCTCTGTGGGTGATGATTGTATCGCGATAAAGAGTGGAAAATATGATATGGGAATGAGATATCATCGTCCAACCTCTGATATGGTGGTTCGTAATTGTTTGATGGCTTACGGTCATGGTGCGGTAGTTTTGGGAAGCGAAATGAGCGGTGGGATTAAAAATTTAATGGTGACGCAATGTTACTTCAAACAAACCGATCGTGGATTACGTATTAAAACCCGTCGTGGTCGCGGTAAATATGGCATCATCGATGGAATCACCTTCACTAATATCTATATGGAAGATGTGTTAACTCCGTTGGTCATCAATATGTATTATTACTGTGATGAAGATGGCAAGACTGAGTATGTGTGGTCGAAAGACACATTACCAATTGACGATCGCACACCGTATTTAGGTGAATTCACCTTTAAAGATATCGTATGTAAAAATGTACATGTCGCTGCAGGATTTTTCTATGGATTGCCAGAGCAACCGATTAAAAAGATTACCCTTGATCATATCCATATCTCCTATGCGAAAGATCCTGAGTCAGGAATTCCCGCCATGATGAGTTTTCTTGAACCGATGAGTGGTGAAGGATTTCATGTTCGTTACGTTGATGAACTTGTGATTCACCACGTTAATATCCATGAACCCAAAACAGGTGAGTTCATCACAGAACACGTAAAAAAAACGATAAAACTGCCCTAATTTGCCTTAAATCGTTTATTATATAATTAAAGTGTCGATTATTACATGCAGTCGTCTTTCATAAAAGACACAGAAAGAAGGAGTCATCATGCAAAAGATTCATTTTCACAAGCGCATCGTCGAACATGGTGTGGTTGCGGTTATCCGTGCATCAAGTCAAGATGAGGCGATAAAAACTGCCAATGCGTGCATCAACGGTGGGATCTCTGCGATTGAAGTGACGTTTACCGTTCCAGGTGCAAAAGATGTGATTGAAACTCTATCACAAACTTTTGATCAAGATAAACTTCTTATTGGTGCTGGTACTGTACTAGACCCTGAAACAGCACGCATCGCCATTTTATCAGGTGCTTCATTTATCGTGAGTCCTTCATTTGATGAAAACACCGCAAAATTATGTCACCGATATCAAATTCCTTACCTTCCAGGATGCTTAACTATTACCGAAATGGTTAAAGCACTTGAATCGGGTGTGGATATCATTAAATTATTCCCAGGAAGTGCCTTTGGACCTTCGTATGTGAAAGCCATTAAAGGCCCTCTACCCTACGTGAATCTCATGCCCACTGGGGGTGTTTCACTCGAGAATATTGAAGAATGGGTGCAAGCTGGGGTGATTGCTGTAGGTATCGGCGGTGAACTTACCAAACCTGCACTCAGCGGACATTTTGATGAGGTTACAAAACGCGCAGAAGCGTTTGTGTCAGCCTTTAAAAAGGCAAAAGATCGTTTGAAAGGGTGATTTTCATGGGTAAAATTGTTACACTCGGAGAAATTATGCTTCGTTTATCAACCCCAGGACAGCTCCGTTTCACCCAAGCACATCAATTCGATGTCCATTATGGTGGAGGAGAAGCGAATGTTGCTGTCAGTTTGGCACAATTTGGTCATGATGCCTATTTTGTTACTAAACTACCCAAAAATGAATTGGGTGATGCCGCGTGCCAATCCCTCCAATCCTATCATGTGAACACTGACTATATCGCACGAGGTGGAAATCGTTTAGGCATCTATTTTTTAGAAACAGGTGCAGCGATGCGTCCTTCAAAGGTCATCTATGATCGTGCAAACTCAAGCATCGCCGAGGCTGATCTCTTCGATTTTAATCTAGATGACATCTTTAAAGATTGCACTTGGTTTCATTGGTCAGGGATTACACCTGCTATATCAAAGAAGGCACAGCTTTTAGTGAAAGCTGCATGCATCAAAGCCAAAGAAGTAGGTGCAACCATTTCTGTTGACTTGAATTATCGTAAGAAACTCTGGACACCAAAAGAAGCACAAGACGTGATGATTCCGTTGATGTCTTATGTTGATGTATGCATCGGTAATGAAGAAGATGCTGAACTCGTTTTAGGCTATAAGCCTAAGCATGTAAATATATCCCAAGGTGAATTATCACTTGATGCATATCAATCCATCTTTAAAGAGATGAAAGAAACCTTTGGGTTTAAAGTGATTGCAACCACTTTAAGAGAATCATTTTCTGCTACAAAGAATGGCTGGAGTGCTCTCCTCATGAAAGAGGATCAGTTTTATGTATCTAAGCGCTATCTGATTGATCCTATCATTGACCGTGTGGGTGGTGGTGACAGTTTCTCTGCGGGTTTGATTCACGGTTTATTATCCCTTAAACCTCAAGAAGCCATTGAGTTTGCTGTTGCTGCATCGGCCTTAAAACATACGATTCAAGGTGATTTTAATGTTGTTTCACTAAACGAAGTCAATCAACTCATGAATGGCGATCAATCGGGGAGGGTTCAACGATGAAAGATAATCGCACTGTGACACGTATTTTACAGGTTTTAGATCTTATTGCTAAGCACGATGAAGGACTAACTCTCGGTCAAATTTATCGCATGCTCGATATACCTAAAGCAACAGTCTATGATTTTTTACAGACACTATATCATGCAGATGCGATTTATTATAAAGATCCAAGATTAAAAAATTACGTCATTGGATCCAAGATGTTTGCGATTGGATCAGTATATACAAAAAACTCAAATCTTATTGAAGCATCGCAATTTGAACTCAAAGAATTTGCCAATCGACATGGGCGAACAGCATTTATTACCAAACGTGTCAATGACAAAATTGTTTATGTCTTCAAATATCAGCCACAAAATTCACGTATTGTCACTCCTCAAGAAATTGGAAGTATTAGCACTGATTTCCATAATAACCCCATTGGATTATGTTATTTGGTTTTTGATAAAGCGGTACGTGATCTTTCAGTTCCTAATAGTGAACAGATCAAAAAGGACCGTTATCTATTTTCAAACCTTGATGATCCAGGACATATTTGCACACTTGCAGCACCGGTTTGGAACTTTGAAAAACGTGTTGTCGGTGTCATTGTCGCTTCAGATCTAAGCCAAGATGGTAGTCAACGTGATCAATTAGCTAAAGAGTTTGTTCAGATTGCAGAACGCATTTCTAGACGCCTAGGATATCTCGGATCTTTCAATGATTAAGCTTGGTATTCGTGCCCATGACATGGGGACATTTTCCATGCATGATTTAGCAGAACATGCACGCGAATTCGGATTTGATGGTGTTCAACTCGTTCTTAAGAAAGCTCTCTTAGAACCACTGGATTCAATCACTCCTAAAGCATTGATAAATGCCTTCAATAAGCCGTTTATCATGATGCTTGGTGCGTATTTCAATCCAGTACATCCAAACCCTATAGAAGTCAAAAAGGGTGTGGCTTTTGCACAAAGTCAAATACGCCTTGCCTATGAAATTGGAACTTCTTATGTCGGTACCGAAACAGGATCCTACATGGGATCCCCTTGGGGATATGTCAAAGAAAATCATGAGGATTCTGCACTAAGTCATGTTGCTAATATCTTTTTGCCACTTGTCAAAGAAGCAGAAAATCTAGGAATTTACTTTGCGATCGAAGGTGCTTATGCGCATGTGGCTTATTCACCCAAGCGGCTAAAGGAACTCTATGATCATCTCGCATCTAAACATGTAAAGATTATCTTGGATGTCTTTAATTACTTAAATATCAACAATTATCAACATCATTTAAACATATGTAAAGATGCTTTAGAAATCTTTAAAGACGAGATTGTCATCGTTCACTTAAAAGATTTTATTGTTCAAGATCAATCACTGAAACTGGTCGGTCTTGGTCAAGGATTGATGAATTATGATGCCATGTTACCTCTGATTGTCAAATCATTACCTAATGCCTATCTGATTTTTGAAGGTGTAACTGGTGATGATATCATGACGAGTTATCGATGGTTATGTGATAAATTGGAAAGGATTGAAAAGCTATGATCATGAATATTCGCTATAACAACCATCCTGATGATGCCAAACATTATGATACGAAAACATTGCGGGAACGTTTCTTAGCAGAAACCATCTTTGAGAAAGATGAAATTATCTTCACCTATTCTCATCATGACCGCATTATTTTTGGTGGTATCATGCCAGTAAATGAACATGTTTCTTTGCCCTCAACCAAAGATTTAGGGACAAATTTTTTCCTTGAACGTCGTGAAATGGGAATCATCAATATCGGTGGGCCAGGGTATATTATGGTTGATGATGTCAAGTATGAGATGCATGAAAAAGACGGTATGTACATTGGTTTGGGTCACCCAAAAGTTCAATTTGCAAGTCTAGATGCAGCAAATCCAGCAAAATATTATGTCAATAGTGCACCTGCACACATGACATATCCTACCGTTCATATTCCGATCAGTCAAGCAAAGCCCAATCGTTGGGGATCACCAAAGACCTTAAATGAACGCACCATCTACCAATATGTTCATCCCGCTGTATGCCAATCATGTCAACTCGTGATGGGAATGACGATCTTAAGTCCTGGCTCAAGTTGGAACACCATGCCATGCCATACTCACGAACGTCGGATGGAAGTGTATTTCTATTTCAATATGGAAGAAGAAACCCGCGTCTTCCACTTTATGGGTCAACCTGAAGAAACGCGTCATTTAGTCATAAAAAACGAGCAGGCAGTGATCTCACCTAGCTGGTCAATCCATAGTGGAGTGGGTACTTCAAATTACACGTTTATATGGGGTATGTGCGGCGAAAATCAAACATTTGATGACATGGACTTTGTCAAGATGTCATCCTTAACTTAGGAGGAAACAATCATGTCTATTTTAAATCAATTTTCTTTGAAAGGTAAAGTTGCCATCGTCACCGGAAGTTCAACAGGTTTAGGCCAAGGTATGGCGTTAGGTTTAGCGGAAGCAGGCGCTGATGTCGTCGGTATTGACTATGTCACTTCAGAAGAAACACAGAAGATGATCGAAGATTTAGGGCATCGTTATTTAGGATTAACTGCGAATTTAATCGCCATTGATCCAGCTGGATTAAAAGCAATCGTCGAAAAAGCGGTTGAACACTTTGGACGTATCGATATTTTAGTCAATAATGCTGGGATCATTCGCCGTGAAGATTCCCTTGAGTTCTCCGAGAAAAATTGGGATGATGTCATGAATATCAACGCGAAAACTGTCTTTTTCTTCTCACAAGCCGTCGCCAATCAATTTATTAAACAAAACTCTGGTGGTAAAATCATCAATATCGCATCCATGTTATCGTATCAAGGCGGGATCAGAGTACCCTCTTATACTGCATCAAAATCCGCAGTGAAGGGAATTACGATGACGATGGCCAATGAATGGGCGAAATATCAAATCAATGTGAATGCGATTGCTCCAGGGTATATGGCCACCAATAATACGAAAGCTCTCCGTGACGATGAAAAACGTGCAGGTGAGATTTTAGAACGTATCCCGGCAGGTCGTTGGGGAACCCCAAGAGATGTTGCTGGTGCTTGTGTCTTTTTAGCCAGTGATAACGCTAATTACATCAACGGATTTACACTTGCTGTGGATGGCGGTTGGTTAGGTCGATAAAAAACATGTCGCGAGTCATTGATTCGCGATATTTTTTTTGTCTTTTTCTTTTTGTATCAAAATATGATACAATCATCATGAGGTACTAAAGAATGAAACCAACACGAAGAGACTTACGCATTGAACTTATGAATCAGCTTTACCAATATGACTTATATCAAGGTGGGGAACACCCTTTTATTCCATCGTTTGAATTAGCAGATGCGAAGGTGATGTATGATGATCTATTAGACCATCTGTCTGACATAGACCAAAAGATTGAAGCCCAACTATTTGATTATCGTTTAAGCCGCTTAAACTATGTCGATCGCGCCATTATCAGACTTGCAACCTACGAATTATTCTACACGGAAACAGAAAAACAGATCGTCATCAACGAAGCGGTCGAACTCACCAAGATCTATAGCAATTTAGATGATGAAAAACAACATAAATTTACCAATAGACTTTTAGACAATATCGCCAAAACACTTAAGGGATGATGGCATTGAATCAACCTCAATATTTAACCGTTACTGCCCTAACTAAATATATTAAAGCGAAACTTGAAGGTGATAAACACCTTTTTTCCATTTTACTCAAAGGGGAAGTTTCCAACTTTAAAAAGCATTCAAGGGGGCATTTCTATTTCACTTTAAAAGATGAAGGCGCTCAAATCTCAGCCATCATGTTTTCTAGAGATGCAGAAAAGATTGGCTTTATGCCAAAAGAGGGCGATCATGTCTTGGTTCAAGGAAGAATATCACTTTATGAACCGAGTGGTTCATATTCCATTCAGGTTACTCAGATGAAACTTGATGGGATTGGCGAGCTCTACTTGAAATATGAAGCACTCAAAAAAGAACTTGAAGAAAAAGGTTACTTTCGAATCGAAAGAAAGCGACCGATTCCTAAGTTCCCTAAAGTGATCGGTGTAGTGACATCACCCACAGGAGCTGTGATCGAAGATATTAAGAATACGGTCACACGTCGCTACTTGCTCGCTGAAATTCACCTTTATCCCGCTCTAGTCCAAGGACCTGACAGTGCATTAAGTATCAGAAATCAAATCCTTTATGCAAATCAATTAGAGGTTGCTGATGTCTTAATTGTCGGTCGTGGTGGAGGTTCGATTGAAGATCTTTGGGGTTTTAATGAAATGCCAGTTATTGAGGCGATCTATCAATCAAAGATTCCCATCATCACTGCCATTGGTCATGAAACAGATTTTACCCTCTCGGCTTTTGTTTCAGATTTGAGAGCACCGACACCCACAGCTGCAGCCGAACTTGCTACACCGAATACACTCGATTTAAAGAAACAAATCATGGAGTGGACGGATGGAATGCATTACCGACTCTCCTCAGTATTCCAACAAAAAAAGACGGAACTGCTCTACCTAGATGAACGTCTCGAGAGATCATCACCGTATCTCAAAGTCAAAGAACTTCATGAAAAATTAAACCGGTCTAGTGATGACTTGAGAAGAAATTTTGTCTACCAAATCGATTTAAAACGACGACTTATTGAATCCTTGTCTGAGAAAATGCGATCACCAATCGAACGTATTCACGCTGGTAAAGAAAAGCAAGAACAACTTGCCATTCGACTCGATCGGAGTATTCAGAGTTTATGGACGAGTAAATTAAATAGATTTGACATACTAAGAGAAAAACTTTCTGCTTTGAATCCACTTCATGTGATGGATAAAGGATTCGCTCTCGTGGAAAAGGATCATCATGTGATCACTTCAGTCACATCGCTTACCCCAGGGGATCAGATTGATCTAAGACTTAAAGATGGTCAAGCAAGTGCTACAATTACCAAAATTAAGGAGAATATATGATGGAAAAGAAATCATTTGAACAATTACTCAAGGATTTAGAACAAGTCGTAAAAGACCTAGAAAATAAAGAAATCCCGCTGGATGACGCAGTCAAGAAATACCAGCTTGGTCTTGAACTTTCCAAGGCATGTTACCAAATGCTTGAAGAAGCAGAAAAACTCGTGGTGAAGGAAATTAAATAATGTTTGATTTGAATGACATCAAGGATCCTAGCTTCGTAAAAAATTTAACATTAAAGGAATTAAAAATTCTCGCGGATGACATTCGCGTCTTTTTGATGCAATCCATTGAAAAAACAGGGGGACACCTAAGTTCCAATCTAGGTACCGTGGAATTGATTATTGCGCTTCATTATGTCTTTAATAGTCCTGAAGATACCTTGATTTTTGATGTAGGACACCAGACTTATACGCATAAAATACTTACAGGTCGGGCAAAAGATATGGCAACGCTCCGTCAAACAAAAGGGTTATCGGGGTATATCAACTATCAAGAATCCATTCATGATCAATGGGAATCAGGGCATGCGGGTACTGCACTTTCTGCGCTTTATGGCGCGCTTGTCGCCAAAGACTTACACCAAGAAAAAGGGGATGGCATCGCCATTATTGGGGATGCATCCATTACTAATGGAATGGCTTTTGAGGCGTTAAATCTATTAGGCAGTAATCCCAAATACAAAGGAATTATCGTCTTAAATGACAATGAAATGAGTATCTCAAAGAGTGTTGGGTCCATCTCCAATGCACTCACAAAATTCCGTTCAATGAAAATCGTCATCAAATGGAAACGAATTTGGACCAAGATGTTACCTGCGTTTATCTTGAATTTCTTGTCTCGCGTTAAGCGTGGTGTCAGAGGATTTTTACAACGTCAAAACATCTTTGAAGATTTGGGATACATGTATATCGGACCCATTGATGGTCATGATTTAAAGAGTCTCATTCATCATTTTGAGCAGATTAAAAAGATTAAGAAGTCTGTCGTACTTCACATCATTACCGAAAAGGGTAAAGGTCACATCGAAGCTGAAAATGATAAGGTTGGAACATTCCACGGTGTTTCCAAGCCATCCAATGGCATTAAACAAGGCATCTCATGGAGTGAAATGATCAGTTTGATCATGGAAAAATACCAAGAAAAAGAAAAAACATATGTCATTATGCCTGCGATGGAAGTGGGGACACACTTTTCACATTTTGCTAAAGTATATCCTGATCGCTATTTGGATGTGGGAATTGCAGAAGAACATGCAGCCACGATGGCAGCCATGCTTGCCCATCGAAACGTGAAAGTATTCTTACCTCTTTATGCGACCTTTGCTCAGCGTGCCTTTGATCAAATTTTAAATGATATCGCCAGAAGCAACCACCACGTGGTCTTTGGCATTGACCGTGCAGGTATCGTCGGCGAAGATGGATCCACACATCAAGGACTCTTTGATGTCTCGATGTTTTATGTAATGCCTAATCTCGTGATCACCATGCCTTATGATGCGAAAGAAGCATCAAACCTTTTACATTACGCATTTAACAAGCAAAGTCATCCCTTTGTGATCCGTTATCCACGGGGGACTGTCTTGTTTGACAAGGATAAAGATACGATTCACTTCGATGAGATCACACCCAGTTGGGTGAAATTGGTCGAAGGAAATGACATTAATCTGATCAGTTATGGTCCATCACTTGATCTACTTAAAAAAGCGGTAGAAGAGTTAAAAATCAACGCCAATGTGATTAATGCACGGTTTATTAAACCGATGGATGACGTCATGCTTCATGAGATTTTAAAGACAGGAAAACCAGTCTTAGTATACGAAGAAGGATCAAATACGGGCTCATTATATCCTCAAATTTTGCAATTTATGGCAACGCATAATTATCATAACAAGATCACGTCGATGTCCATCACAGATCAAGTGGTTGACCATGGGCATTATGAGGATATGCTCAGGGAACTAAACATGGATTTAGTCCATGTAAAACAAACCATTCAAAAACTGTTATCATGAGACTCGATCGTTATTTAACCTCAGCAAGACTCGTCCAATCACGTAGTCAAGCTTATGACTATATCAAACGCGGATTTGTCTATGTCAATAATGAAGTCGAATACAAACCAGCAAGAGATATTTCCACGGAAACCGTAGAAATCAGAAAAGACATCCAGTTTGTCAGTCGAGCTGGTGAAAAATTGCAGGGAGCCATCCTTGATTTTGGTTTAGTGTTTGATGGTAAAATAGTCATTGATGTGGGATCATCCACCGGTGGATTCACTCAATGCGCGCTCATGCACGGGGCTGCGAAAGTCTACAGTTATGATGTGGGCAAAGAGCAGATGGATCAAGAACTCAAAAAAGATCTTAGGATTGAACTTCATGAAGAGACCAATATTCTTGATGTGATCCTACCTGATGCTGATATCATCTTGATCGATGTGAGTTTTACTTCGATAAAACCCATTTTGACCCATGTCAAAGGCTTTCATAAAGAGATTGTTGCCCTGATTAAGCCGCAGTTTGAAGCGGGACCTATTCGCTTTAAAAAGGGTGTTTTGCATGATGAGAAAATGCATGAAATCATTTTAAATGATGTGCTTGATCACGCTGAAAGCTTAGGGTTCCACCCTGTAGGACTTAAAAAATCTGTCTTAAAAGGCAAACTAGGCAATCAAGAATATGTTTTATATCTAAAAGAAGACGGACAAACAATCAAGCGTTCTCGTCTGATGGGAGGGGTCTTGTGATTCAGTCGCTCTATGTAAAAAATTTCGCACTCATCGATGATCTATCGATGGATTTTTTGCCTGGTTTATCGGCGATGACTGGGGAAACAGGCGCAGGTAAATCCATCATTTTAGAATCCCTTCAACTCCTATTTGGTAAACGTAGTGATGCTCAAATGATTCGTCATGGCGAAAAGAAAGCTATCGTCAAAGGAATCTTTATGTTAAACGAAGATCAACAAGAACGATTAAGCCTTCCTAAGGTGATTGAAATCGAACGTGAGATAGATCAAAATGGACGTCACAACATGAAACTTAATGATGAGCCAATTACCTTACAGAAGATTAAAGATATCATGACATCCATTGGATCCATTCACTCACAAAATGAAACGATGAATCTTTTTGACCGCGCGTATTATCTTGAGCTCATCGATCAAATGGATGATCAAACCATCCAACCTCTTTTAAATAACTATTTACTTCAAAGATCCACCTATTTAAGTAAGAAAAAGCATCATGAAGATTTAAAACAACGAAAAAATCAATCTTTGGAAAAGAAATCATTCTTAGAATATCAAGTAGAAGAACTTAAAAATTTTCATTTAAAAGACAATGAAAAAGCTAATCTTGATGAACAAATAGAAAAATTGAAGAACTATGATCGCATCATGGGATCCCTTAAGGATGCGTATCAAGCACTCAGTCATGATGGAATGGATGTCGATGAAATTTATCATGCTCATCAAGCCATGAAAAAAATTGCCCACCTTGACAAGGATTATGAAGTGATGTCTTCACGACTTGAATCTGCTTATTATGAAGTTGATGATGTCAAATCATCTCTTTTTCAAACCATTGAGTCCTTAGATTTTGATGAAGAAGCCTTTAATAAAATGCAGGAACGCAGTTACGAATTAATCAAGATTGAGCAAAAATATCAAAAGACTATTGATGAATTGATCTTATATTTAAAAGAGATTGAAGAAGAACTTTTGCTCATTACTGATTATGATCATTATTTAGCAGAATCCAAGAAAGATCTTGATCAAGCCTTTGAAAAAGCCTATACACAAGGTGTTAAGCTTAGTGCTGCACGTCAAAAACTTGCCAAAGCATTAGAAAAAGATGTCCTTTTTGAACTTGCCGATCTTGATTTGGAGAAGGCATCCTTTCAGATTGCATTTGACCCTACTGAAAAGAAAGAAGAGTCTCTGATGGAAAGTGGACTCGATAATGTAGAGTTTTTTATCTCACTCAATGAAGGTGAACCCACAAAACCACTCGCACGTGTCGCCTCTGGTGGTGAACGGGCACGGTTTATGTTTGCTCTCAAATCGATTTATGCCAAGATGAATCATTTATCTTTACTCATCTTAGATGAAATCGATATCGGAATTTCTGGGAAAACAGCATCAAAAGTGGCTACCAAGATGAAGACTCTCAGCCAAATGATGCAACTCATCGTGATCACGCATCTTCCTCAAGTCGCTGCTCGAGCCGATCATCATTATGGGATTACCAAGGTAAAAGAAAAAGAGCGCATGGTCACACGCATTGAAAAACTTTCAGAGGATGACCGTATCGAAAAGATTGCACTCATGTTATCAGATGAAAAACTGTCGCATTTCGCGATTGAACAGGCGAAAATGCTCCTAAGAAAATAAAAAAAGCTTTCGCTTTTCTTATGCATTACCCCAAATAACAGCGGCAACGAATGATAAGATGATTAATCCAACCATACCGAAGACAATGATCCAAACGACAGCTTTACCCCACCATGTTTGGGTAGGATCGACATAATGTTTTTTGGGTTCAACAGTCTTCGTCTTCTTTACTTTCTCAGCCATGACTTCACCTCGTTCTAGTAATCGGGTATATTATACACGAAAATACGTTTCAAAGGAAGAGATTTGATGAAAAAGGATATTAAAATTATCTTCCATATCGACTTAAATAGTTTCTTCGCGAGCTGTGCAGTCATTAAAGAACCTTATTTAAAGGATAAGGTCTTTGTTGTTGGGGGAAATGCTGCGATGCGACGGGGTGTCATCTCAACTGCATCTTATCCTGCACGTAAATTAGGGATTCATTCAGCGATGAATATTCCTGATGCGATGCGCATTTATCCTAAACTCATTGTGGTCCCGTTAAATTTCTCACTTTATCAAAAATATTCAAGTCTATTCTTTCAATTTTTAAGACGTTATTCTAATCTCATCCTTGAAGGTTCCATTGATGAAGCCTACGTGGATATGACAGAAGCTTCAAAAACAAAGCATCCCCTAGACTTAGCCAAGGAAATTCAAGATGGCTTGATGAAAGAGTATCAACTTCCCTGTTCTATCGGGATAGCATCCACGCTCTTTTTAGCAAAAATGGCCTCTGATATGCAAAAGCCTATGGGCATTACAGTCCTAAGAAAAAAAGATATTGTGGGCAAGCTTTTTCCTTTACCGATCAAAGATTGTTATGGGATAGGGAAAAAAACGTATCCAAAGCTTGAAGCTTTAGGTGTTAAAACGATTGGTGATTTCACCAAAGAAGAAAACA
>CALMNM010000113.1 GCA_937868795.1 uncultured Acholeplasma sp. | reverse complement strand
GCTGCAAGTGACAGAGAAGCCTATAAAAAGGAATATATGTGGATGGTTGACTATGGATATTATACAGGAACACCTAGTATGTATAATAGAATTTGGTCACCCGGAAGATTATTCTATTATCTAGATAATGGGTCGCTGTATTTTGATGATTATATTGGGAGATAAAGGGGACATATGAAAAAAGAACTTATGTGCAAAGAAAAGGATGGATTTTGGTTCTGCTCTATTTTTCATTATCAAGGAGCATCATTGTCTAAAGATGCTATTATAATTGATGAAAATAGTACTGACAAATTTGTATCATATATCAACAAAAAAAGAATTGATAAAATCATCATCGATTCATTCAATTGTGATTTGGATTCTTTAAGTTTTCTCAACAAAATAAAACATGTTAAATATATTACTATTTTAGGTAATGGCGTGATTGATATCTCACCAATTTACGATTTGGAAAATCTCTTGTTTCTAGAAATTTTGAATCCAAGTGATCTATATCTTGACAAAGTTCGCGGCTTGCAGTTTTTTTCTACAAATAAAGTATGCAACATTAAGAACATTGATAAAGCAGTAACATTGAAAACCTTGAAATTAATTGATCCTATTAATGATAATTGCAATCTCAATGATTTAGATATTTTGAAGAATTTAAAATCCCTAGAAATATTGAGTTTAACCGGATATGGTCTAAACTCGCTGAAGGGTATAAACCATTTAACAAATCTAAAAGTGTTGGTACTTAATGATTTGAAAAAGCTAACTAATATTGATGACTTGGTGGACTTGAAAAGTAGTTTGACCAGTTTACGAATATTTAATTGCAAGAAAATTGAAAAATATGATACGCTATCCAATTTGGAGAATTTAAAATTCCTTTCCATGGATAAACTAAGTCCAATAACCAATCTACATTTCATAAATTCATTACACAAGTTAAAAACTTTTATATCTAGAAATACACAAATAATAGATGGGAATATATCAGTATTAACTAATGTAGAAACCGCTATAGTCACACCAGTTAAAAACGAGTATCACGTGCTTGATCAGGGAAAAATGATTAAGTTTAGACAAAGAGAAATGCCATATAATAAGCGATGTTATGGTGATGAAGAAATAGAGATTTGGAGAAGAATTAGTTACTAAATCATATATCATTGTCAGGATATTTTAGTATGTATCAGGACCTCAAATCATATTTGCAGCCAGCACCAGGTTAGATTGCTGTGGAAAACAAATGGGTGGGATTGATACCCTATTCATTAAGATTCAGTGGCTTCAACATCCAGTGTCTATATCCATATCTTTGAACTCTTCATAAAGGTGAAACATAAACCTATCAGAATATTATTATTTCTATGTAAACCCAATGAGAGTATAAACCAATTCAATTCAAAAGTATATATAAAAAGAAGAGCCGTTCTAACAAGAACGGCAATCCCTCATACATTTAACGATAATTTATGGTATAGATTGATAATGATCTCTTAATATCCCATCAGTATTTTTTGATTTAAATCAAGATTTTCATAAGACTCAATCGCGGTGAAGGTAACATCGTGATTCTTTTTTATGTTCTTCATAATCCCCATAAGTAAATCTTCTTTAGCTGCATAGACCAATATCCGTTTACGACCCGTGACTTTAATCGCTAAATCGTATTGATGTTCTACTAAATCTTTATACGTTTCTACATGTTTAGGGTTAACGCCTTTATGTCTGACATAGAGTTCTAAACTTTCTACTGGAGGTAGTGCCTGATCGCTTTGGAGTAAAAAATGTTTCGCATCACTTGCAAGTTGCTGCCTGAAATCAAAGAAAACCCAATCGGGATGAATGAAGAAATCTTCACGAGCTTCTAAATGGCCAATATCAAATAAAGAATCTGAGAAATCCATACCTCTTAAAAGTTTTTTGACAATGTTTTTGTCATACCCTTGAAATTCCAAATATAAAGCTTTCATCTGATCACCTTTGCTTAACGATTCTACTTACACTATACCATGTCAAAATTAGGATGAACAGGGCGTATACGCCCCATTCGTACATAGATGTTTTGAAAGTGATTTTCATTCATTTTCATAAATTTCATCATGAAAACATGTTCGGTTTCAAAAAAACATGAAAGACAAATCATCATCTCGCGTTATAATAAAGATAGTGATCCGTTAAAATTTCATCTTTAAGAGGTGCTCTATGAAACATCATGAAGACCATAAGTCAGTCATGAAACAAGCGATTGAGAAAGCCCGGGAAACCATGAATTTAAATATTGGTGGTCCTTTTGGTGCAGCGATTATTGATCAGAAGGGTGAAGTCATCGTGGTGGCTTCTAATTCAGTTTTAAAAGATCATGACCCCACAGCGCATGCGGAAATGAATGCAATTCGTATGGCAGGAGAAAAACTTGGGACCCACGATTTAACCGGATGTACCATTATCACCACAGCATTTCCCTGTCCGATGTGTTTAGGGGCGATCGTCTGGGCGAACATTCATCATGTCATCTATGGATGCCGTCCTGAGGATGCGGATGCGATCGGTTTTCGCGATGATGTCATTTATCAACTCCTTAGAGGTGATATGAAACATCAAGATGTGTTATCATTTGATGAAGAGTTTAGAAAAGACTGTTTATGTCTTTTTAAGGAATATAACGAGAAACAAAAGGAAATCTATTAAAAAGCCAACCTCATGGTTGACTTTTTTCTTTTTTATTTATCGCCCATCGTCATCGCCATCACCGCTTTTGCTGTATGGAGTCTGTTTTCAGCTTCTTGATAAACGATGGAATGTGGTCCATCGATGACCGAATCTTCGACTTCGTTACCGCGATCTGCAGGAAGGGCATGCATGTACTTCACGTTGGGACTTGCAAGTTTTATCATATCTTCCGTACATTTCCAAGATTTATAGGATTCAAGTAAATCATCAATAACTTGTGTTGATTGATTATTGACCCAGCTGCCCCAATTCTTTGGAATCACGATATCGGCATCTTTATATGCTTCTTCCATGTTGTGGGTAATTCTAAATGTTCCCCCATGAGCTTTCGCATTTTCATGGGCTTTTTTGATCGCCCATTCGGGAAGATCATAGCCTTCTGGATATGCGAGTGTCACATCCATTTGATATCTTGGGAATAAAAGAATTTGTGATAGCGGAACACTAATAGGTTTTTTATGACTTTTCGCATACGCCCAAATAATCGATATTTTGACCCGCTTGGTGGATGGGAACACTTCTTGAATCGTCATCAAATCAGCAAGTGCTTGCATCGGATGATAAAGGTCATCCTGAAGATTCATAATAGGGACAGATGAATATTTCGCCATTTCTCTTAAATATTTATTGCCCACTTCCCAAAAACAGTTACGACAAGCAATCCCGTGACCATAGGATGAAAGAATGATCGCGGTATCCTTCGCACTTTCACCATGAGAAATCTGCATCATCGATGTATCCAAAAACGTCGCGTGACCTCCAAGATGGGCAAGACCAGCTTCCATCGAGTTTCTCGTACGTGTCGATTGTTCAAAAAACATCAAGAATGCTGTCTTATGCAAAAGATAAGGCGTCGGTTCATTATGTAAAAACTTATACTTTAAATCTTTCGATACTTCTAAAAGAATATCAATCTCGTGATTACTCCATTCCTCTAGGGTAATAAAATGTCTTCCTTTAAACCGTGGTTGCATCATTTTTCTCCTTTCACATGCAGGGTGTATTGTTTGGGTAGTGCAGCATAAAATGCACAAGCTTTAATAAGTTCTTCTTTAAAGGTGATTTCATTGGGGGCGTGAGCCTGATCTTCATGACCCGGTCCAAATCCAATGCAGGGAATTCCAAAACGTCCCATGATGGACACACCATTGGTGGAAAATGTCCATTTGTCAATGATGGGTTTTTCTTTAAATAGTCCTTGGTAAATGTGGTCAGCCGTACGAAGGACTTGATGATCTTGATCGAGTACCCACGTTGGAAAATAGGATTGCGTAGGATAAGATAATCCCGTATACGATGGACGATCATAATCATACATCTTGACGATTGCTTTGGCGTTTTTCACAGAGTGAAGTGCTTCGATTTCGGCAATGGCAGATTGATAGGTTTCCCCGTGGGTTAACCGGCGATCGATCGAGATGGTGCATCCATCCGCGACAGCACACCGTGAAGGTGAGCTGAAAAAGACTTCACTCACCGTCAAGGTGCCCTTTCCTAAGAAGGGATCATCTTTCAGTCTTTTACCTAACTCTTGAAGTTCAAGCAAGATGGGTGCCATCTTGAAAATGGCGTTATCGCCACGTTCAGGGGCACTCCCATGACAACTAATGCCACGGGTAGAGACACTGATTTCCATTCTTCCCCGATGCCCGCGATAAATCCGACATGATGTGGGTTCGGTGATGACGACAAACTCTGGTTTGATGTGATCCTGTTCGATGATATACTGCCAACATAAACCGTCACAATCTTCTTCCTGAACGGTTGCTGTCATCAAAAGTGTATAATCATCTTCAAGATGAAGATCTTTGATGATTTTGGCTGCATAGATCATCGCGGCCATACCACCTTCTTGATCGCTTGTTCCTCTTCCTCCGATATGAAGGTCATCTTCATATCCCTGATAGGGATCAAACGTCCAGTTTTTGATTTCGCCAATGCCGACAGTGTCGATGTGACCATCCATCGCGATTAAGTGTTTTCCATGTCCCATATATCCCAAGAGATTTCCCATAGGATCGATGTCGATCTTATCAAATCCTACCTTTTCCATCTCTTGCTTAATTCTTTGGATAACTTCCTTTTCATGACATGATTCCGAAGGGATCCGTACCATGTCTCTTAAAAAGGCGGTCATCTCTTTTTCATAGCGTTTTGCGTAACTGACGATGGTTTCAAAAGGTATCATAGTGTTTTTCCTCGGTTCTTCTTAATTTTCTCATCATAGCTGAAGACTTTTTCGTATTCGTGATCCCAAAAGTCCATGTGCTTCATCTGGTCTAAGTAGGCTTTTTCATACCCAAAGATCAACCAATCGTGTTCTTTCTGCAAGAAAAGTCGTTCTTTTTTCTCTTTCGAACGGACATCTTCGATATTCTCCGTATCCGCTTTAAGGAAGATATCTTTAAACCAGCGCTTCAAAACGAAATCTTCGGTCTCTAAAACACGACGATTAAGATCTTTAATGACGGAATCATAGCGATCAAATCCATCGGTCGCAATCGTGACGACATTATCCCCTTCACCAAGTTTTAAGTATTTTGCCATCTTAATGGCACCGATGATATTGCAGATCGTTGATACGCCAAAGAGATCTTTCATCTTTAATGCATCTTCATGACTGACGCCATAAAACTCTAAGATATGGGGAGCGTCATGGATAATCTTTAATCCACGCACGGTTTCTTCATCTTCAATGAGCGTAATAAAGTCTGTATTGAGCACGTTATGAATTAAGGTGCACATCTTATCTCCAATACCTTCAATTCGGTGCTGTCCTCTACCACCATTCATCAGTGTCGAACACTCATAGGGTTCAAGAGCGACAACTTTCGCTTCAGGAAATACTTTTTTAATGTGATCTCCTGCAGCGAGTGTCCCCGCACTTCCTGGTGCTGAAACAAAAGCAGCCACACGTTCATTCCCAACGCCTTTGACGGCTTCAACGGCACTATGTCCTGTCACGTGTCTGTGGAATCTGTAGTTGGGTAATAGTTCAAATTGAGCTAGACTACGGTAGCTAGGATTTTTCTTCAGTTCGTAGGTGCGTTGCAGTGTTAAGATGACATCCGATTCAGTCCCTGGGGTTAAATCGAGTTTAGCCCCATATTTTTGAATGCGTTCATACCGTTCTTTACTCATGTTATCGGGCATGATGACAATGGCATCCAAATTCATCAAACGACAAATATAGGATACCCCGATACCAAAGTTACCGGTGGATGGACCTAAGATCGTGTGTTTACCCGGAATGATCTCACCATCCACACAGCCTTCGATAAGCGTCGCATACGCAGGTCCAACCTTATGGGATCCAGAGGGGAAATATGTTCCTAGCATGACCACGATATTGGCATCAACACCGGTCATCGCTTTGGGCAAAATAATTTTATGCACGTGTTCTTGATCATCTTTCCATGTGATGTTAAAAAGATTCATGGGATCAAATTCATCATGACGTGCTTGTTTCGCACGCGCTTTAAGTTCTTGATCTAATAGACTTGGATGAAGCATTTCTTCATAGGTAGGTCCTAGAGGTATTTTAATCATGAGGTGTCTCCTTTAGTGATTCGTGTTGTTTGATAAATGCGTTAAGTTCGGGTGAACAAAGCGGGGGTGATCCCACCGCTTTTTGTGCATTGACGGGGTCTTTGAGTCCATGACCGGTATGAATCATCACGACTGATTCGCTCGGTTTGATGATGCCTTGTTTCAGTGCTTCTTTAATCCCTGCAAGTGCAGCTGCAGACGCTGGTTCGGCACATAACCCCTCGTGTGTACCCAAAAGTCTCATCGCTTCTAAAATCTTTTCATCGGGTACAGCAATCCATGCACCATGGGTTTTTTCAACCGCATGGATCGCTTTGATCGGATTTCTAGGAACGCCTACAGCAATGCTGTCGGCGATGGTATGCTCTTCTGCTTTCTTTAAGGGAGATTGTGATAGGTACGCTTCGACAAAGGGGGCGCATCCTTCGCTTTGCACGCCTAAGAGTTTGGGTATTTTATGGATGAGTCCTAACTTTTTAAAATCATAGATGGCTTTATAGATTCCCGCAATGGTACATCCATCCCCCACAGAGACCGCAATCCAATCCGTGGGTCTAAAATCCTTTTGTTCAAAAATCTCATAACCCACTGTCTTTTTCCCTTCGACAAGATAAGGGTTGACGGCAGCGTTACGGTTGTACCAACCAAAATGTTCGATCGCCTCTTTTGAGAGTTGATAGGTTTGATTATAATCACCATCCACCAATGTCACATGTGCCCCGTATAGTAAGAGTTGATTGACTTTACCTATGGGTGCTCGCTTAGGGACAAAGATATAGGCAGGAATCCCCATTCTGGCAGCATGACAAGCAAGTGAACTTGCTGCATTCCCGGTGGAACTACAGCTGACGGCATTCACCCCTTGATCGATGGCTTGAAGAACTGCGATAGCACTCGCACGATCTTTGAGTGATCCACTGGGGTTGACACTTTCATCTTTGATAAAGAGTTTTCGAAGACCTAAGTACGTTTCAAGACGATGAGCACGATAGAATGGTGTCCATCCAATCTTGAGCATGTCTTTCATGTGATCTGTTTGAACCGGTAAAAGATAACGGTAGCGAAACATGGAATGATCATCATCCTGTTTCAATGTATCCTTGGTCATAAATTTCTTGATGGTCTCATAGTCATAGACCACATCAAGAATGCCTTTTTCACCACAGGAAGGGCATGTGAAATACGCGCCTATGGGATATGTTTTTTTGCATAGGACGCATTCAAGATGTTTCATAAAGTGTGTGTTCATGATGTCATTCCTTTCAAAAGTAACTCATCAAGAAATTGAGTCAGTAAATTCATCGCAACTTTTCGACGATAGGTTTTATTGGAACGCTGATCATCTATGGGGTTGATCTGCGATGCATAGTGCTTGATGATTGCATCTTTCCTCATGCTCAACTCTTTGATCGACAATCCTTGAAGATCATCTTCCATCGCATGATCACAGATCACCATGGGTGCAACCGCACCGAGGGCGATGCCAATCTTTTTAAGATGATGATCAGACATTTCAGCCATACCAACAAACGATACTTTGGAGATGGCATCGGATTTTCTTCCCCCGACTTTGGTCCATGAGAATGTTGTGCATGGGCATAATGGCACATGAATTTCTTTGATCAGTTCATTGTCTTTTAAGACCGTCTTTTTCACACCTGTGATGAAATCTCTGATAGGAACGATTCTTTCATGATGAAGTGAAGCAAGAAGAATCTCAGCCCGACTTGCATATAAATAAACCAGTGTATCCGCCGCAGGCGACGCGTTGGCTAGATTTCCCGCAAGGGTTGCCATCTGTCTTATGCCTGGGGAGGCAATATCATTTAATACCTTTTTGAAATGATTAGGAATGCTAGGATGATGGAGAAGGTCTTCCATGGGTGTCATCGATCCGATGATCAGTTGATGATCTTCTTCTTTGACATAATTCAATTCCTTAAGATGGTATAAGAAAATCACAGGCGATTCGAAACGTGGTTCTACCATCGGTCCCATGCGTCGTTGTACCATGAGATCTGTACCACCTGCAACCTTAATAAAATGGACGCGTTCCATCGCGGATAAGGCTTCATGAAGCGTTTTAGGGATCAGATGGTCTACCATAGGTCTTCCCCCTTCTTAGCGGCCAGTAATATGGCATCTACGATCATGTTATATCCTGTACAACGACAGAGATTTCCACTTAAGGCATAACGGATTTCTTCTTCAGAGGGGTGAGGATTCTTCGCAAGAAGACTCTCTGCTGCAATCATCATTCCAGGAGAACAAATCCCGCATTGTGAACCTCCTTTTTCACTCATCGCATCCGCAAGCACTTGATAACGCTTCGTTAATTTATATCCTTCAATCGTGGTAATCTCTTGATGATTCACCAGTCCTAAAGGAAGCAAACAACTATGAACAATGTGTCCATTCATGAGGATGGCACACGCCCCACACTCACCTTCACCACATCCTTCTTTTGCACCTGTTAACCCAAAATGTTCCCGAAGCACATCTAAAAAACGAAGGGTAGGCGATAGCGTTACTTCGACAGGTTTTCCGTTTAAGATAAATTTGATAGGGTTCATGTTTCAATCAACTCCATGATGGTTTCGGGGGTTACGGGAATCTTATGGACAGGTCTTCCAATCGCATGTTCGATCGCGAGTGCTACCGCAGGGGCACCACCCACTAATGAGAGTTCACCCAATCCTTTCGCACCGAAGGGTCCAAGCTGATAGGGATTAGGGAAAAAGGTCGTCTTTGTTTTTCCCACATCAAGTGCTGTGGGAATGATATAGTCGGTCATGTTCTTCTGTTTTAACTGACCAAGGTGGTCTTGCATCACCTCGAGATAACCATAGGCGATGCCTTGTGCAATTCCACCATCTGCTTGACCTAAGGCTAAGCGTTCATCGATCACTTCACCAATATCATAGGCGCTCCACACGTGTTTAATCGTCACCTGATAGGTGATTTTAGATACTTCGACTTCAACGACATTTACACCCCATGAATACGCAGGGTACGCATCCCCTCGCATCGAAGCCTCATCCCACTTGATATAAGGAGGATTGGTATAGTGCTCGATGATGATTTGTTCTTCGTGATCTTTCCATTCTTGTTTGAGTCGTTTAGCCGCTTTTTCTAAAAGGCCTCCTACGATCATGATGGTTCTTGAGGCGACTGTGGGTCCTGAATCCACGATCACATCGGTATCGGGTGGTTGGAAAAAGACTTTGTCATCAGGGATATCTAATGTTTGAACAACAATCTTCTTTAAACTGGTGAAGGCACCTTGTCCCATATCGACCGCAGCAATCAATAAATGGACATCGTTGTTTTGATCTTTTCTAAGTTTGACTTTGGCGTGGATATGATCAGATTCACCACTTCCCGTAAAGCCACAGCCATGTAAAAACCAACTCATCCCAATGCCATGGAAACTATGTTCTTTTTTATAGTGTTCCCGCTTATAGACATAATCCGATTCTTTCATGACATGATGGATCAGTTGATCCATGATGATGGGATCGCGAAAATGTCCTGAGGTGGAGGTGAGATCACCTTGTTTGGCAAGATGTTGATAGCGGAAAATAAAGCTATCTTTATGAAGTCTATTGGCGAGATGTTCCATAAACATCTCAATCGCAAAAATCATTTGTGGGGCACCAAATCCACGGAATGCTCCCGTGGGGACGGTATGTGTCTTGTAGACATCCCCTACCACATCCAAATGATCGATGGTGTAGGCATCGGTGATCGCGATCATCGCCCGCGAGAGCACCACCCCTGATAAACCTATCGCTGCACCACCGTTTAATTTAACGTGCGCTTTAATGCCTAAAACATGGTCTTTTTTAACTGCCGCTTCTAGCGTGATTTCAGAGGGATGACGTTTGGTGGTGACGAGCATGTCTTCTTCTCTTTCTAAAATCAGTTTGATCGGCACATGCAAGTGATGGACAGCAACCGCGAGCTCACACGCAATCACCGAAGGATATTCCTCTTTCCCCCCAAACGCACCACCGACAGCAGCTTGAATAATTCTTACCTGATCCTCTGGATAACCCAACGTACGGACCACCGCATTTTTGACATAATAAGGACATTGGAGGGATCCTTTTAAGACAATCTTCTTTTCACCCTCAGGGTAACAGATGAACCCTTGAGGTTCGATATAGGCTTGTTCTTGATAACCGGTATGAAAGGTTTCTTGAATCACTTGATCTGCGTGTTGAAGGATTTCTTGATAACTTCCTTTGGTTAGTGTTTTATGAATGACAGAGTCCGTGAATTCAAACGTAGGTTCAAGGATGTCATAATCCACGTTGATGGAAGATAGAATCTCTTTGATCACTTTCCGATCTTTACCAATCACTAGAAGAATGGGTTCTCCGATATAGGTGACTTGATCTTTTGCAAATACTTTCCAATCCGATTCAATCATATTGACCACGTTGTCAGCAGGGATATGATGATGATCAATGATGAAATATCCCTCTGGAAGCGGCGGATAGTGGATATGTTTGATGTTTGCGTAAGGATGAATCGAGCGAAGCGTGATGGCATAATGCATGTTATCCATCATGATGTCATTCACATAGATCGCTTTTCCGGAAAGTTTATCTGCTTGATCGACTTTGGGGACTGAATGACTAATCTTAGGCATAGCGTCCCTCCTTTCTAATCTCTCATCACAATAGCATGCGTTGGACATTTAGTGACGCATAAACCGCATTCAAAGCACATGTTAGCGTCAAAGGTAATTTTATCTTTCATTTCGATTGCAAAATAAGGGCAGACCTGAACACAAAGATCACACTTGATGCATTTCTCTTCGATCAATTCTGGAACCTGTCGCTTGTACTTCACGTCATTGGTTAACTTAGTATCGATCACATCTTGTACAGAGTGAAAACCATGCGCTTCTAGACGTTTAGGAAGATCCTCAATGATCTTTTTATAAAGCTGTTTCCCTTTGATGAGTGCTGCGGATAACATTTGAACCGCACTCGCTCCTGCAAGTAAAAATTCAATCACGTCATCCGCAGAAGCAATCCCACCCACACCGATCACGGTCAGTGAGGGTTCTGCTTTCTTAATCGTATACACCACTGCTAACGCGAGATGCTTAATCACAGGACCCGAGGTCCAAACAAAGCCTTGTTCATTGCCGTATTGAATCGATCTTGAATCAATATCAATCATCATTGTGGGACCCAGGGAATTGATTGCGACCACACCATTTGCTCCATGTTCTCTAATCATATGGGCGAAACCCGCCGGATTAGGAATATGAGGACTGATTTTCATATAGACTGGTCTGTTTGTGTGTTTTCTAATGGTATCAATAGTTCCTGCAATCACGGATAAATCGGTGCCCACATAATGTGTAGATACTTCAAACGCATCGGCAAAAGGATCCAGTGCCGGAATCAAGATCTCCATATCTTCTTTTGTATATCCCACGCTGATGATCAATGGACGATCGTTATCTTTTTGATAAGAAGGTAGGAAGTCATGAAGCCAGGTCGAAAGTGAATGTTCACTCCAAAGTTCACTATTCATCACAAACTGTCGATCCCCATAGATACAGGGTTTAGGAATGTGGGGATCCTTGGTAGAAATGGTCTTGGAGACGATGGCTCCACATCCCTCTTCTCTTAAAAACCGCATTTTATCATCATCACCGACCAGTGGTCCTGCCGCTGGCATTAAAGGATTTTCTAAGGTTAATCCATCAAAGGTTGTTTTTAGCATAAGTTTTCACTCCTAACGTTTGCCATAATCGTAGTGCATCTTCCTCAGAGGCTTGATAACGTTTCATCCATTTTTGAGGAACTTGATAATTTAATACCTTGGGATTTCCTGCAATATACACATCTTTGGGTTTAAATGAAGAGAATAAACCAAAGAAGAGATGTCCAAATGCATTTGTGTCATCGATGGGTGTCGGTGCCACATAGGGGATGACAAGTAAATCCGCTTGATAGCCTTTTTTAATTCTTCCCAAAGAGATACCAAAGAGATCTGACGCATAACGATAGGTCATTTGAATGATCTCTAAAAGATCCGAAAGGCCAAATAAGTTAGGGGTTTGATCTTGGTGGCGCATCTGGAAATACGTCATGAGATATTCAGAGGTCATCGCTTGTGAGATGCCATCGTTACCCATCAATATCGGAATCTTATGTTCGATGAAGCGATGAAGATTTGGCGTTCCAACGGAATTATTCATATTGGAAGACATATTGATCGCGACCACAGATTGAGACTCTTGAATAAGTTTCAGTTCTTCATCATTCACGTGAATCGCATGGGCAAGAATACTTCCCTTATTTAATAGTCCATGATCATAGAGTCTATGAATAATGGGTTTATGATACTTTTCAAAAGAATTGTTTTCATCGTCTTGACTTTCAGCGACATGGATATGAATCGGGGCATCCCCGATCACTTTTTTTACTTTCTTTAACGTTTCATCCGAAAGACTTGAGGATGCGTGAAGCCCAAAAAGTCCTTGAGTCATGGAATTTTTGTATTTGGTTAAAAACTGCATGTTCTCCTCGATGCACTGATCAACATCAAACCGGTCTGAAGTTTCAAACGCGAAGGCTCCTCGCATGCCAAGTGTATCGACAATCACGCGCTTTAATACTTCTAAACTTCCTTTAATATCTTTTCCACTGGCGTGATGATCGATGATCGTCGTCACACCGTTTTTCATAAAATCTACCCCAAAGATCATCGCGCTTGACTCGATCATTTTTAAATCCAGCTCAGCATCCATCTTCCACCAAAGTTGATCTAAAATTTCTTGAAAGTTCTTTGGTTGAAAGGAAAGGATCATGCCTCTGGCTAATGCGGAATAGATATGGGTATGACCACAGATTAAACCCGGTAAAATGAGATTTCCTTTTTGGTCAATGATTTCATCCTCATCATGAGGAACGAAATCTTTCATCGGACCCATATCGATAATCGTTTCATCAAAGCGAAGATAGACATCCTGTTGATAGGATGAGAAATCATAATAGCTAGCATGAATAAATGTTTTCAAAACGTGATGTCACTCCCTTCAATCCAACGACCTGTGTGAGGAAATACTTTATGATTATGATAGACGATTTGTCCTCTGATCATCGTTGTGATCACTTCACCATAGCCTTCGAGTCCTGTATAAATCGAGTAGTCCGATGTTGCGTGAGGTTCCCCAATCAAATAAAGGTGAGGTTTAACAAAGATGATATCGGCATCATGGCCAATCTCTAGTTTTCCTTTTTGGCGAAGTCCTTGAATCATCGCGACCCTTTCACTCATTTTATCGATGGCTTCATCACCCATCAACGCTCGCATGAGAGACAGTGAAGATTCAATTCCTCCTACCCCTAAAGGGATTTCTCTCAGAGTTGCTTTTTGTTTATCTTTCTTCATAAATGCACAATGATCAGTGCCAATGGTTTGAATAGACCCGATATTTTTCTTCAAAAGTTCTTGTTCTTCCTTTGTCCGTAACGGCGGTGCAAAGGTATAAAGATAGCCTTGATCTTGATTCCAAACTGAAGCATCAAAAAGAAGGTACTGAGGGCACGTTTCTAAGAAAAGATGTGTGCCAACGATGTCTTGATATGACTGGATCAGCGCCTCTAGTGTGAATCCAGAGGATAGGTGAACCATATAGAGATACCCACCCGTTTCTTTGACAAAAGAGGCGAGTTTAAGTGCTTCGCTTGTTTCAGCAAGACTCGGTCTTGATTTAAGTAAGTCTTTATAGGTATAACTCGGTTCTAACGTGATGAGCGCATCATTTTCAATATGTGCTAAGACTAAGAAATGATATTTCTTTGATAGTCTTAATAGCTCATAAATCGCCTCATCATCGGTTCTTCGGTTCGAATCAGAATAGGTTGTAAAAAGTTTTAATGTATGCATGCCGAGTGATTTCATCTTTTTGACATAATCTTCAAGATCACACTTGGGAGACTTGATGGTGGCGTGAAAGGTGTAATCGATCATCGACGCTTCTGCTTGTTTTCTTCTCTCGAAATACGCCTTTTCTAAAGCATCCGGATGATCGGTGGGTTCGAGAAAATCGATGATGGATGTCACCCCTCCATAGAGGGCTGCACGACTTCCTGTTTCAAATGTATCCACAGATTTAATCCACCCAAGATCCAATTCAAAATGAACATGGGGATCGATCATTCCCGGAAGAACTTCAAAGCCTTTGACATCGATGATACGTTCCGCAGGTAAAAGTTCATGGGAGATGTGGGCAATTTTTTCTCCATCTAAGTAAATATTTTTATATTGCCACGTGTGATTTTGATAGATACGTCCGTTAATAATGGCTTGATCATACATAAGGAATGCTCCTTTCTATAACATCACGCAGGTTCCATGGAGATGATAATGATCGATCACTTGATCTAAAAATGAATCTCTGACGGTAAGGATGAGATCTAGAGATGCTCTTAGTGCTTCTTTGATTATGGCATCAAACCCCTGACCCGAAAGTTCCCATCGACCAACTTCATCGATATAGATGGGGTTAACCTTTTGCAAAATCATGTTTCGGTAACTCTCCATCATCTCTTGGTAAATATCGATATCCACAAGATAAGGCCCGACCTTCATGGGGTGATCCTCTCTTTTGATCGTACCCTGGTGCGTGAGTAGGGATTTCGTTTCACCCGTCGATAACCTCATGGCGACAAACCCTAACACATCTGTTCCCTTCATCTGTTTTAATAGGGCAAATCCATCGCCTTGTTGATGTGTCTTATAGTGCTCCAAGAGTCGTGTTGTCTTACCCGAATCTTGTTTACCAGTAATGAGTGTCGTCATGGTTTTTATCCCGCATATGGAGATGACCTTGTTTTTCATGTTCAATGACAAGGAGTTCACTGGCGATGGAAATGGCGATTTCCTCAGGAGAACCACCGCCTAAATCTAAACCGATAGGTGAGTAAAAGAAGGATAGATCAATCTCTTTTCCAAAGGTAGCGTAGGTTGCATGTAAATAGTCTTTAAGCTTTTCTAAACTACACATCATACCGACATATTTCGGTTTAAATTTCATCGCTAAAATGGTGTTGATCACATGATAGTCATGCGTATG
>CALMNM010000112.1 GCA_937868795.1 uncultured Acholeplasma sp. | reverse complement strand
TATTGTGATAGACAGACATATGTGCATAAAGGGCATAGTTTTGGAAAACCATCGCAATATCACGATCTTTAGGCGCTAAGTTATTGACACGTGTGTCATCAATGATCAGATCGCCTGAAGTAATTTCTTCTAGACCTGCAATCATTCTTAATGTGGTTGATTTTCCGCACCCTGAAGGACCGACAAAAACGATAAATTCGCCTTCTTTAATATCGATATTAAAATCATGTACAGCTTGTACGCCATTGGGATAAATCTTATTAATACCTCTTAATATCATCGTCGCCATATCACTTTTCTCCTATTTCCTTGAGATGTGTGATGAGTATGTGATGACGCTTAAGGGTAATAAGTGCGCCAAATACCATCAATATCGATGTCAGGACCAAAAATAACGCAATAAATAAGAACTGTCCTATACGAAGTTCACCATTACTTAAAAGCTTTGTAGGCACCCAAAGAATGCGCAACGCATGGATCGCTGCGATAATGATTGTCATGATGGCCCAATTTTTCTGATAATATTTACAGCGTTCTGCAGCTAAAAACGTGAAAAGTAATAAGAGAATATTGATTAAAATTTCTAAAGCAGTTGAAAAAGTAGGGACCACAGTTGGGGGTGTGATGATCATAAACAAGGCAGCAACGCTTAACATCATTCCCAATAAAATAAGTCCATACCCGAGTTTATTGGCTTGATAACGCATCTTGTCAGCTTTAACGTTCATGGTTGACCAACAACTCCTTGATCAGTTTCGCACGCTCTTTTTGAGCACGCCATTTATAGATAATGAATTCAACAAAAAGTAATGCGACCAACAACATCACGATGGATAAGACGTTACAGATACTGAAAACAGCAAAACTCTTTTCGCCTGCACCGTGTACTTGATATAAATAGGCAGGGACTTCTTCTTCGGTAATTCTCGCATACATCCGTGATAATACACCATTATAATAAATGGTAATAGCAGGAATAACGATCATAAATATACTGGAAATGATGCTTAAAACAAAATTGCTCACATAATACTTTTTCCGAGTGATGGCACCAAACGCAAGATGGATCAAGACAATGACGAGATGCACAAATCCAAGATCCACTAAAATGCGATTGACCTGTTGTGAGGCACGATAAAACGTTTGTCCACGGGATTCACTGACCACAAGTGCCCAATTGGAACTGTAGCCAAGTCCGTAAACAAAATAGATGACCGCACAGAAGGTGACCAAAAGGTAGGTAATCGATTGTTGATGAAGACGCAAATACATCAATAGGCGTTTTATCAATGAAGGATGAGCATTTTCTCTTTTAAGCATGTTATCGTTCATAAATTCCTATAACCTTTCCGAAACGCCAGAGTGATCCCGGGAGAAAATCTCCCGGGAACTCATAACGTCAGTTCTTCTTTATTCGTTAACTCTCGCAATCGCGTTATTTAACGCACGTTTGTAAATCAATGTGTAAGTATCAATACCATCTTTGACGACCATAGTGGTAAGATAAGCGGTTTGAGTGACAGATCCACCTTCACCTGTAAAACCATATTTAACCAATATAGGTAATTGTGCATCCACCCAAATATCATCATAGGTTAATGTTGCAATATCTGTAGATTCATTGGCAGTTAACGCGAATAATGTTGGAACAAATTGATACCAAGGATTATCAGATTCATAGACACCTGCTAGACGGAATGTGCCTGCTTGAACTGCGGTATTCACGCGTTCGATACCTGCAACACCTTGACTTGATAATGTTTGGAATTCAAGACCTAAGGAACGGATATGACCAATAGGCATAGTTGCACCCACATAGCGTCTTAAGTAGTTGATCATATTACCAGATGCTAAAGTCTGCATTTCTGCCATCGCTTCATCACTGATCGCTGGGATGTCGATACCATTGTATTCAACGGTTCCATCAATCCAACCTTCCGGACCATAGAGATGAATATTACCAATTGAATCATTGGATGAATAATCATAAAGTTGATCAAAGAGGGTGAGGACTCTGGCTAATTTCACAGGATCTTCTTCCACATGAGCAGGAATACCCCAAGCTTCAGATTTCACCGCACGTGTAGCTTCAGAGAAATGGAAATATTCACCATTACCAAACCAGTCAACCACTGGAGGTAATACAGCTTCAAAACGGAACGTCGGATCATATTTCTTGCCTTCATCAATATATCCATTAGGTGTTGAAGAAGCATTATAATCATACGTCATGAATCCATAAGATCCACGAAGTAAATTTGCTCTCCAGTCATAATTTGAACCTTCATCAAAGTTCACTGGAATTAATCCATCGACATACATCTTTTGGAGTTGATCAACCGCATCAAGGGTGTTTTGTTGAACACGTGCATCTTCGACGACACCGTCTTCATTAAAGTATGCCCATTGATAACGTGAGAATGCACCACGAACACCATACATTTCTAGACCTCTGAAGAAGTTTCTAATTCTTGACGTTTGTGATGTTCTTGCAAAGTAAACTTCAACCGCAGTTTTAGGATCAGCATCGGTATATTCGCCAGTACCAAATTCTCTGGTTAAGAATTGTGGGTTCGCTTTAACGACATACATTAGTGCCACGAGTTCATCCGTATCATAGGCTGCATCACTTCCAACAAAGACGTCAGAAAGTTTCGCATAACCTTGATCACCATAAACATCTTGCATATACGTTCTAAACGCATTCGCTAGGGTAGCACCTGTCTTGGTTGTTAAACCTGCAAGGATGTCAAGAATGTTTTGACTTCTTTCTTTGCTAACGGTACGTGTTGTGCCATCTGCATTCGCGACTAAAACATCGACATCCATCGTATTACCTGTCACTTTTTGAACAGTCATCGAGGTTGTAAATGCTGTACTATCAAAGGTTGGTGATGCGACATCAAGAATATCTTCAACCCAGTCAATACGCATTAAGAACATTTGTTCAATTTCACCAAATCCATCGAAATAAGGAGTATAGTAGATCGCACCATTTGCCGATGTCATTGAGGTTCTAACAGAAGGATTTTCCTGTAAGAACTTATTAAGATTAGGCATGTAATTTAAATATTTGGAAAGATCAAGGAAATTTCCTTGAACACCATATTCGGAAAGTAAGAGTGAAGTCGCATTAATCACATCTGCACCTTCAAATCCGACGGTAGCGTACGCTTGGAATTGGTTATTGGTGTTTGATGCTTGTTTTGTATCAACAAAGTTGATGTTTAAACGATCACCAATCGCTTCCCAAACGGGCATTAACATACCAGAAGTATAGGTTTTACCATTAAGTGCTTCATAAGGAGAGGTTTCTTGATAGGTAATACCGCGACCTTCATAGTTGATGGCTGTGTTCACTGTGACTTCATCTTCTGATTCAGTTAAGAAGTTAGATACTGTAATTTCAAAGGTCACATTTTTAGATTCAAATGCTACAGTAATGACTTTCTTACCTGAAGAGATTGAGCTAAATCCAGACACAGTGTATTCATCATCTTCTAAAATACGTGATGCTCCATCGCTATAGAGTGCACTTACCACGAGGCCATCCTTGGTAAATGTGCCACCCACACCATACATGGTTTGATATGGTAAAGAAACCACATTGAGTGCTAAGAGTTCAGCTGGGACATCTGGATCACTAACAACGATTGAAAATGTCGTCGTTTTTCCACCTGATGTAATGGTGATGACTTGGAGTCCAGATTGACTACCATTAAAACCTGCAACGGTATAATCTGCACTTGTCAATATCGCTGTTGAACCATCAGAATAGGTTGCTTCAACGACGAGTCCAGCGAGATCCAATGCCGCAGTTCCTTGTTCATAAGTCAAGGTCGTGGGCGCTGTTTTGACACTGATCGCAATCAATGTCTTTTCAACTGGTACTGTAGGTTCGCCTTCATCAATACATCCAACAAGAGCGATGAGTGATAGTAAGAATACGATCACCGCAAAGACTTTTTTCATACTTTTTTTCCTCCGTTTTTTTTATTCTTTAACCCCACCGACATTGACACCACGTGCAAAATACTTTTGCAAATACGGATAGACAATGATTATAGGGATAATAGACATCACAATCATGGCATACATATAACTATAAGGTGAATAAGGTAAATCAGTAATCGATGCGTTTTCGTCGAGTAAATAATCGGTTAAGTAGCGACGCAGGAAGACTTGAAGCGGATGTTCAATCGGATTATTGACCAAAATGAGATTCCAGAAATAACCATTCCATCTTGATAGTGCATAGAATAAGGTCACCGTGGCTAATGCTGATTTACTCATCGGTAAATACACATTCATCAAGACTTGGAATTCATTAGCACCATCGACAATCGCCGCTTCTTCAATTTCTTTGGAAACCCCAGAAAAATAGTTTCGAAGTAGAATGACATTGAACGCTTGAACACCAAAACCGTAAACGATCCCCCATCTAAAATCAACGCCAAACATTCGGTAGTTCAAAAATGTTGGGATTAATCCTGCTGAAAACCACATGGTGAAGACGATAAAGAAGTTGATTTGTCTTCTAAAGACTAAGCGTTCCTTCGATAAGGCATAAGCCACACCGATCGACAGAATCATTGAGAAAATCGTACCGAAGAACGTGTAGAACAAGGTATTCGTGTACGCGATCCAAAATCCTTTGTCTGAAATAACAGCAAACATCGCATCCAGTTGAAAATCGACTGGAAGGAAGATGACATCACCTCGATCAAAGGCTACACGACCTGAGACTGCAGCACTGATCGTGTAAATAAAAGGATAGAGGGCTGCAAGTGCAAACAGGGTCGCAAATGAATAAGCAATAATCTTAAAAATAAGTTCAGATGTATCGAGACGTTTCATAGGTCACCTCTAAAAGAGCGATGTATCGGAGACACGACGACTAATAAAGTTCGCTCCGATGACAAGAAACATCGCGATAATGGAATTGAATAAGTCAGCAGATGCTGCGACATTAAGGATACTGCCTGAGGGATCCATCAACCCTCCGACACGTGCTACAAAGGTTGAAATGACATCGGCTGTAGAATATGTCTCCACATTGTAGAGCAAGATCACTTTCTCATAACCAACCGATAGGATTTCACCAATACGCAAGATCAGCATGATGGTCAAAGTAGGTGCCATGCCAGGAAGCGTCACATAGCGAATCTGGGCGAGTTTGGATGCTCCATCGATGCGGGCAGCTTCATAGTTCGTGGGCGAAATCGCCATGACGGCAGCAAAATATACAATGGATCCATATCCTGCACCTTCCCAGATGCCTGAGATGATATAAATCGAACGGAAATATTGGGGTTGCAAGAGTATCCGTGTTCCCTCGGGGACAAAACCCATCCCCATGAGCAATTGAGCGAGTACCCCCGGCGCTTGATGCGGTTCATTTCCACCGAAGAGCATTAACGTGATAATCGATGTAATGACAACGGTCGAAATAAATTTAGGCAAATAGGATAGAATCTGAACGACACTACGATAGACATCACTCTTAATTTCTGAGAAAAAGAGGGCTAAGATGATGGGTACTGGGAAACCGAAAATTAGACCATACATCGAAATGGCAAAGGTATTTCTAAAGGCTTGCCAGAAATCTTGAGCATAGTCACCAATGACTAATGAACGAAATGCATAAAACCCTGAGAAGGGTGAATCACCAATCGAAATGGTCAGAACACGTTGATCTTTAAATGCTGAGAGGATGCCATAGATAGGCATATAACGGAAAATAAGGAAAAAGAGAATCGCGGGGATAAGCATCGCGTAAAGGGGCCAA
>CALMNM010000111.1 GCA_937868795.1 uncultured Acholeplasma sp. | reverse complement strand
CTTTTGCTGGATAAGGTGAAAAATCTAAAGAAAGACAGGGACGACGATATTATCCCTGATTTCAATATCGACGATGCATTGCTCGATACTGCCAACAGTAAGAAAATTATTACCGTCTATGGTCACAAGAACGATGCCAAGACCGCGACGGCATATGGTATAGCCAAGAAAGGTGAAAAGATCGCTGTTCTGTCTTTCGATAAGAAATCTGACAGACCACTGCAGCTTGATTTCATAAAGAAGGGAGGAACGGATATAAAAGTATTCGATGCCATTCTTTACCTCGATAAGTCCACTCCTGAACTCTACCAGACCACTGCCGAGAAGACCTATATCTTTGTGCTGAAACTCCTCGAAGGTATCAAGGAGAAGTATAAGCCTGATTGGGTTATTATCGATGGTTCTGAATTCCTCAATAAGATTCTCGAGCAGGTGATGAGGAAGCGAAATGGTGTGCTCCCATATCAGGGGGTAGCGAATCAGAACATCTGGAAGGAACGCACACAGTATATCGACGATGTGCACAATCAGGCGCTTGCCGCTGCCACGAAGGGAATCATGTACACGACGTATGTGAACAAGGATTCCGTCATCAAGGATGGGCAGGTCATCCAGCAGAAGGATATGCCGAAGTGGTTGGGCGATGTTATGGCGCAGACCGATGTTATCGTTCGCGTTGTAACGAACTATGCTGGTGGCAAGAATGAGTATAAGGCCATCATCGAATCTTCAAAGTTCCCGAAGGAGTTCCCCCCGAAGGAATACATCATTACAGACAAGAAGCTCATCGACGTAATAACTACGTGAGACCATGAAACTCGAAACCAATCTCTTTAAGAAGTTCGTTGATATCGTCGGGATCAATAAGGATGGCTTCGATGCTACCTTGGAGAATGGAACCCTGATGTGCAACGTTATTAATAACGACAGGAATACCGTCGTTGTTACCGAGTTGGTTGGTATCAACTCTGGCGAGACTATGAATCTCCGTATGCATCGTGACATGATTCAAAAGGTGCTTCGTAGTCTCGGAGGAAAAGAGATTGATTTTGCTGCGAGTGATGAGATCGTAACGATTACTGACGGGAAAACAACTCTGTATGTTCCACAGCTTCTGAAGGTTATCACGGAGAAAACCATTAAACCGCTCCCTAAAAATTCATGGGAGCCAGAAGCAACAATTTCTTTCAATTCTTCGGATATCAAGCACATCATCAAAGTTGCGGAAAACACAGGTGTTCTCGTCGTAAGATTTGTTATCACTCAAAAGGGTGTCACAGTATTCCTCCGTCAGTCTGCCAATATCAAAGATTTTGGGCATGTGACTGCATATAATTCTGCTGAAGAGAAAATTGAAATTGCATTCCATCTCGGTCAGATTAAAGATTCCTTTGAAAATATTGAGGGTATTATTAATCTGAACGTCGGTAAACTGGTTGGTAATTCAAGGCCGCCGTCATCGTTTACTCATTCGAGTATGGGATTTCTTGTTAGCGGATTACTTTCTGAATGGAAGGAAAAGAATGATTCGTAAGATGTTCGTCGAAAAATATCGACCAAAGACCATCTCTGATATGATTGGGTCAGAGAATCTTAAAACGCTCTCTGATAGCATTCAGACTGATCCGTGGTCGCTACCTCATCTTCTCCTTGCAACAAAGTCGGCAGGAACTGGAAAGACTACCCTCGCAAAAGCAATCATCAATGAAATAAAATCAGATTTTCTTTACCTGAATGCTTCTGATGAACGCGGTATCGACGTTATCAGAGATAGAGTAAAGGAGTTTGTCATCACGCAGGGATTCAATCGTGATGCTCCGAAGATTGTTCATCTTGATGAAGCCGATGGACTTACTCGAGACGCGCAGGATTCCTTACGAAATCTCATGGAAGAATACAGTGAAAATTGTCGTTTTATTCTGACGTGTAATAATGAAAACAAAATTATTGAACCGATAAAGTCACGGTGCACTATCATTAATCTTGCAAATCCGCCGAAAGAGCAGATATACACTTATCTGAAAAACATCATTGATGCAGAGAATATCAAAATGGGTATTTCTCTAAACGATCTTGTCAATCGATATTATCCTGATATTCGTTCAATGCTCATGGCCCTTGAATCTGTCAAGGTGCTCGGTTCAATTCAGATTAATGGTTCGGTAGAGGTAGCGAATAGCATCTATGACCTTCTGAAAAGCAAGAAGATCAGTGATGCACGTCGTTTATGGCTTACTTATGGTGTCTCTCATCGGGATATCGTAAAGAGGATTTACTTCTTGGTAATGGATGATGAAAACATTTCGAAGTCAGCAAAGTATGACGCGGTTCATGTTATCGCTGAAGCTGATTATCGGATGGCTGTAGGATCAGATTCGGAAATTACCCTTGCATCTCTCGCCTTTGAACTTGTTTCCATCTTTAAATAAGAAGGAAACGATAAAAGTAAATAATGGAGGAAGTGGGTCTATGATTACTGACTTTCATGACTATCTAAACGTGCTGAACTATATGTATCTCGTTGGCGGTGGTGAAATGGAAGTTGGTCATGAAGTGGCCTATTCCGACATTAACGGTGAAGTAATTCCCTCATATCCAATTCAGGTAGTCAATCAACTCATGCTCATCAAAGCATCGCAAGATGCTGCAGCAATGGAGGAATTGATGCAAGAAGAGGATTTTGATGATTTCAATGGAGTTTATTAAATGAGACAAATTGTTGCAGGGTGTAGAGCCAAAAAGTGTGATCACGACCGTCTTGAAGGTCAATTTCTGTTCCAAAAGTGTATCCGTTGTCCTGACTTCGAATGGAAGATCAGAAATGGGAAAGAATGACGATACTTGTTGATTGGCAAATTCACGGCTATATCAATAGAAATTACATTGGCGTTGACCCATTTGATGCAGCGTTAGTGAATCCAAATTCTATTGATTTGCGTCTCGACGATACCATTTCATGGTTAGAAGATTCTCATCATGATCCTGTAGTCGCAATCGATCCGTATGAAGAATCAACCAAAGCATGGAAAATGATGTGTAAGGGTGAAACATTCCTGATTCGACCCAATGAATTTGTTCTTGCTTCGACAATGGAATACATTACTCTTCCGCCGTTTATTGTCGGCGAACTAATGGGTAAGTCTTCTCTGGCCCGTCTTGGTCTGACCATTCATCAGACAGGAGGATTCATTGATGCAGGTTTTTCGGGTAATATTACCCTTGAAATTAGCAATGTCGGTCGGTATCCTATCATATTACATGCTGGGATGCCCATTGGTCAGTTGGTTTTCTATGAAACAGCGACGGCACAAGAACCGTATGGTATGAGACGCAATTCAAAGTATCAAGGTCAAAAAGGCCCGACACATTCGAGATACTACATGAATTCATCAAGGTGATACAGTGAATTTCACTGATATTATCAACTGGTTCAAGCGAACTCCCCCCGTTCCAGTAAATGTGACGTATGAAACTTTTCATCGCCATGTTTACGATGTAATGATTCTCGATGATATTGATCAAAAATACGTTGAGAATGCTCTGATGACTATTCCAAATTTATTTGGATTCAGGATTATTCCAGTAAATCTTGACGAGTATGAGATAGACAGATCAAACACCGAATGGAAGAATTTTGTGTATCCTCGCAAAAACCGCGATTATCTCATCATCATCTTTGATGGTGCAGCCCGTGGTTTCAAATTTGGTGGAGGAGCATGTATTCTTGATGAAAAATATCATCGTGCTGGTATTTCAATTGCTGGCATGACTTCGGCGTGGGATCTCGGTCTCCGTATCTGGCATGAACTTCAACATTGCACTGATAAAGATAATACCGCTGATATGCTTTACAAAAACCCGTCGTTTAAGGCAATGCTTCCTACAGAAATGCAAGCATCCATTAACAATGGGAAAGCCGACAATCGGTATTATTTGCTGATTTACAATGCATGGTTGTCGTTTAATTCAATTTTGAAAGGGGTATAGATGGCTGAATCTCCCTTTCAAATTATGGCTCACGTCGTAAAAGGACGTGAAACTCCTGATGCTCTAAAAGGTATTGAATTTCTTGCTACCAAAGCCATCGGATTTGTCAATGCAAAAGCAGGTGCAATTGTCACAAAATATCAGTTCATGATAAATTCTGATATATATCGTGGCCTTGTCTTTGTAGAACTTGAACATGGTGGTAAAATGCCGTCGTGGATCAAGAAAATCAAACCAGAAAAAGAAGATGCCCTTGACAAATTATTGGTGGAATATTGGGAGAAAATGGGATTTGACCCACGAATCTTAAATCAATCCCATAACGTAGTTCGAAAACTTGCCGAGGAAAACATCAGGGAAATTCTGCAGGCTGTTCAGGCTGACGATAAGACCTGTAAGAAATTTGGTGTAGTGTTCGATAAACCAAAACCATTGAACTTTGACGGGCAAAATAAAGCAAAAACACTTGATGATTGGTGAACATATGATTATCGTCGAACCTATCGGAGCACAACTTCTCATTCGTGGTCGTCACGAAAATGGTGAGCGCTATGAAGAGCGCATTACTGATTTCAAACCTTTCTTCTATGTGCCAAATTCAAAGGAAGGCGAATTTACGTCGCTGTATGGAGACAAATTACGGCGCGTTTATGTCGAACATCCATCGAAAATTAAGCCTGAAAGGGAGAAATATCAGCGCACCTATGAAGCCGACGTAAATTACGTCAACCGCTTCCTAATTGAACGTCACAAAGAAATTCCGCAGCAGCCTGTAAGGTTTTGTCACCTTGATATTGAGGTAGAGGATAGAGAAGGATTCCCTCGCCCCGAACAGGCTAACAAACCGATTCTTTCTATTGCTTGTTATGACAACTTTAAAAAGACGTTTTTCGTTTTCGCTGTCACAAACAAGCCGAATCAGGGATATGAAGAAATAAAAACGAGAACACAATACAAGGATTTTCCTGTCATTAATTTCACATTCAACAGCGAAGTTGACATGCTTTTCAAATTCAAGCAATTTGTGAATGACTTCGATTTTGATGTGATCATGGCATGGAACGGTGACAACTTTGATTTTCCTTACCTCTTTAACCGTTTGAATGCTTTATCCCTCGATCCATCGACATTATCACCCACTGGTCAATTTGATGATAGGGATAACAAGCCTCGCGGTCGTATCTGGCTCGATCTCATGCGGGCATACAGAAAATTATCAACGCATGAACTCGAATCTGCTGCCCTTGATTTTATCGGGAAGCAAGAGGTAGGCGAAGGGAAGTTGGAGAAAACCTCGAGCGGTCTTGTCGGAGACCAGTGGTTCAACGACTTCGATTCTTTCCTGAAATATAACATCCACGATGTATGGTTGATGGTTGAAATCGAACGTCGGAAGGGCATTGTCGATTATTTTGATACTGTCCGTCGTCTGACATTCTGCACTTGGTATGACGTCTTTTTCAACAGTCGTGTTCTCGATTGTTATTTTTTGCGAAAAGCAAAGGAGTATGGCGTTGTTTTACCAACAAAGAAAAAGCGTGATGATGACTACACTCCCGTCGAGGGTGCGCGAGTCATTCCTCCGAAGGTGGGGATGCACCCCAGCGTCGCAGTTGGGGATGTGCGTTCACTATATCCTACGGCGATCCTGACTTGCAACATGAGTCCCGAAACCCGTTTATCTGGCACAGATATCGATTTAGCAAAATATGAAGGCAGTATTCCTTTTGTAAAAGTCGATAATGTCATATTCAGAACTGACAAGCGTGGTTTCGTTCCCCGTGTGGTTGAAGATGTATGGGATTTCCGTCAGAGCCTGAAAACCGAAATGAAGAAATATCCTCTTGGAAGTCCAGAGCACAAGAAATATGACGATATGCAGACCGTAGCAAAGTTCCTGCTGAACTCAATCTACGGTGTGATGCTGGCTCCACACTTCCGACTGTTTACTAAAGATGTTGGTGCGTCGGTAACTTACTTTGGTCGTCGTGCAAACATCTGGATGGAACAGATGATCAAAAAGATGGGTCATGAGGTAATTGCAGGAGATACTGATTCAATCTTCTTTAAATTAAAATGTGAAGATTTTGATGGTCGCATTACTGAAGGTCAAACGATCATTACGACAGTAAATGAGAGTCTTGACAAATTTTGTGACGTCGAATTTGGTTCGTCAGAATACAATAAGATGTTCATCGAATTTGAAAAGATTTACCAGAACGTTTTCTTCGTAAAATCCGAAAGTGGTGAAGCGTTGAAAAAGCGTTATGCTGGCCTCATTGAATGGAAGGAAGGTAAAGACCTGCGCGATGATCTTCAAATCGATGTAAAAGGCTTCGAAACGAAACGCAGCGATACGCCCATTATTTTCCGAAATATGCAGAAAGATATCCTTAAATCGGTTCTGCTCGGAAATGATAAAGATGGGATTGTTCATTTTCTACAGGAACAGAAGCAAATGATTCTTGACGGTGAATATCGTCTCGAGGAAATTGCCATTCCGAAAGGAATGAGTAAACCGCCTCACGAATATACGGCTTCAATGCCTGCTCACGTCGCTGGGGCTATCTATTGCAACAAGTTCTGTGGAGGAAATATCGGTCAGGAGAAAGTCAAATATCTCTATGTGAAGAGACAACCTGCTGGTCTGCCACCGACGCATGTTATTTCATTCGTCGATATTGTTCCAACAGGATTTGAAATTGACTATGAGAGAATGGCAAAACTTTTAATCGATGATAAATTTGAGACGATTTTCCGTTCTCTCGATTGGGATATCAGGGAAGTCGATACGAAGAAAAATACCTTGGAGGAATGGTTCTGAACACACTCGTCGTTGTTTG
>CALMNM010000110.1 GCA_937868795.1 uncultured Acholeplasma sp. | reverse complement strand
TTCATTGGACCTCCATATATGAACGTTTGCTCATATGTTCATTTATATAATATCATAATATAGAAGAAATAAAAAGACTCTTTTTGTGATTTGTTCACAAAGAGTCTTGAAATAAGATTAACCATCACCAAATGTTACCTGTCTAAGATTCGTCTCACCCATAGGAATCAATCTTGCATCTATCCGATGATTTCCTTGATATAGAGGAACATGAATCTCTGGAACATTCGATGTTGTCACTAACTTGGGTGTTCCCCCACGATACGTAAGAGGAATGTGCTTTTGATAGGGTAATACATAAATATCTTTTAAGTCATAGAGATGGGTCTTTGTCATCTGATCTTTACCTGGAATAGCATACGCAAACACGAGACTGTTCCATTCAAAAAAGGTGTGATGATGGAGATCTTTTCTAACCAATATAACCTGTTCAGTCGGCTGATCATTTCTTACAAATCGATCTCCTAAATTTGTTCTTATCGTTGCTGGTTGATAAGGTGTTTCTTGCTCAATATTCAAATAAAAACCCTGTCCATCCACGATGAATTCTAATTCAACTGGTGCAACGATATTGAGAAAAACTTGTTGATCATTAATTTGAATGATACCATCCAAAAAATAGGGAGTTATCCTTACCGCATTAGGTGCACAGCAGACTGCAGCATCTTGATGTGTTGGCGAATATTTATATCGTGTTTGTATTTTGTGTGGTGAATGGATTTGGACACCATGAAAAATCCCTTGCATCGCATAGGAATTATCACTCTTTAAATAGGCAATCATATGCAAATTATGGTGATGACTTCCTCTATTTGCATTCATATAGATTTTTCTTACTAATTCAAATTGATTATCAAGTCCAATTTTTGAAACAAAAATGAGTGATGCCATGAGCTCATGAATGCTACAAAACTCATAACCATGCGTATCTGCATCCGCAATGTTACCCATAATCCATTCATCACCGATGGGTCCACCGCTAGGTGAAAGCACCCATTGAAGTTTTTTCAAATAATGGTGATATAAATCAAATTTTTTATGCGTAAATTTGTCATAAATTGCTATTGCACGTAAATGTTCATACGTGTGAACTCCATGACCTTTAAATCGATACTGATCATTGGTGAGATTACATATTAAACTATCTGGTTCTGAAACATCGTGCTGGTTATAGTCTTCATAGAGAAAGAGTGCGTATTCGATATAAGAAAAATCATTTGTAATCTCATAGAGTTCGTACAATACGTCCACGAACATTAACCCATGGGCAACCCCAGCGAACGTATTCGTCCCTGAAAAAGGCTGACTCCGATGAATTGGCCAATGCACCATAAGATTATCGGTCATCCGCTTCACAGCAGTAAGTGCTGTTTCATCTTTTGTGTAACGATAATAACCTAACAATAATCGTCCGATGGTTGTTTTTGCCCATAATTCACCGTTTTCTGAATTAAACTGGTATCTAAATTCGGGCGTATAAATACCAAGATACCCATCTCCATCTTGGGATGATAAGATATGCATAATAAACTGATTAGCTTTTTCAATCATCCGATGGTCATCAAGAAGATAACCATACCGCATCAATCCATCATAATAATTGCCTATGGTCTCACTGTTCCACCAATAAAATTGAGCGTTCCAACTTGGGTCATTTTCGACTGTTCCTAAATCTTTGGGACGTGTATGCGGGCCAATCCGATCTTTAGCGTAAAGATCATCATGAAACAAATCAGGTAATAACTCAGGTAGTTTATCGATGACATGATGTCTTACCTCTTCTTGCATCAAAGATTTTATCCAACCCGAAGGTTTCATGGATTTGATTTTAATCATCTCGATTTGACTCCTTTATGAGTTTTAGTGTTAACACTTCATATCCTTTAATTTGAAGATGTTTCGCGCTAATCTTTTGTAGCATCACTTCTTGCATATCGCACAACCACACTTCACTATAACGAAGCGAGGTCAATACATCAAAACTACACGCATGACCTGAATGCTCAATTAATCTTAAGATGAGTCCTTGTTGATCATATGAGACTTTGATCGATTCTATGGTGACATAGGGTGATGTCAACGTCAATAAAGGACACATTTCAAGCGATCCCCGACTTTCATTGTGAGTGATCCAGACTTCATTTTTTAATTGATCCGCATATTGCTTAACAAGAAGCAGATTATGTGAATGTGGGAGTATTCCCATCGTAAACGTGTGTGCAACCAAATCACCATAATGCATCTCTAAATAATCTGAATCTTCCATAAACCCAAGTTCAGATCCATTCTTTTTTTGACTTCTTAAAATGGTGACTTCTAAACTTTGATCTTTAACACGATAGCCATATTTTTGTGGAACGATCATCGCGATTCCGCAATGTTCATTTGAGATATCAACAAACTGATGGGCATAAATTTCATCTTTCGCAGTGGCAAATGAATCCTCACTGTGTGTAGGTCTATGAATGTTCCCATATTGCATATGACAAGTCGCATAATCGGAATGAACAGTGATCGGGATTTGAAATTTCAAGCTAGTATTTGTTTCATGCCAATCCACTGAGCAAGTAATCTTAATCAGTGGTGAATCATCATAAAGACTAACAGTCATGAGAATCATTGAGGATTGATAATCAAAATGAATCTGGACCTGTTGTAGAGGACCTTCAGTGATTGTTTCAATAGATCTGATTTCTGGGTAACCTTTTTGACCTTGTCTGTAGTGATCAGCAAAATCCCACGCAGCATATTCTTCAGCTAATTCGTGATACACAATCCACATCGATTGAAGTCGATTTTTGTCAATCATTTCATCCATGGTATCCAACTTAATGATCGATTCAATCACCCCTTGATGGTTTATCGTTACTTTCACCAATCCATTATTGAGGACATTCTCAATCACTTTCTTAGTCTTGATTTGTTTATTCGATAATGTATTCCAAGCAAAAGGAGCTACTTCATAATAAAACCATTGCTGGTCGATTTTGATCCAATCTTTCTTGATCCAACCTGTCGGATTAAATACAGTCCATCCTTGACTCGAAAGTTTATGAATAAAAAGATTCATGCTTTTTTCGATTCGCTTTGTTAACTCCAAGATCAATTCTCGATATCTCTTTCGTGTTGAATGGTAAACGGGCATAATCGAAGAACCCGGTAATATGTCGTGAAATTGATATAACAAAACCTCTTTCCATGTTTGATCAAGATAAATTTGATCCACAGGGACCCCTTCAAAATACCATAACCATGCGGATAACTGCTCATACTGATTCAGTAGTCGCTCCATGGTCTCATTTCCGATTTTATTGAGTACTTCTGTCGTGTAAGTTCCTTGATGTCTTTCAAAATAGAGTTCACCTTTAACATTTGACATCTTGTCTACATCCTTTGACCATATATCGATAAAGTGACTTACTCTATTCATACTTATTTTGGGGAGTCCATCGATATTGCAGATTCTGTTGTAGCGTTCTAAATGCTCTTCCCCAGGACCTCCTCCCCCATCACCAATGCCAAACACCATCAACGCGTGAGGTATCGTGTCTTTTTCTTTATATTGATGAAAGAGTTTTAAGACTGAAGCAGGACGCATTCTTGAATCATAGGTTTCTTCAGGAAAATGATGGACCATGACCACGGAACCATCGATGCCTTCCCATTTAAATGAGTGGTATGGGAATGGATTGATTTTATTCTG
>CALMNM010000109.1 GCA_937868795.1 uncultured Acholeplasma sp. | reverse complement strand
TGATGATGGTAAGACTCTTTACAAACTTAATTCAAAATGCGATTAAGTATAACGTTGAGCAGGGCAAAATAGACATCCGTTTCTCTAAAACTGTGAATGAGCTTCATATCGATGTCAAAGATACTGGCATCGGAATTGAAGAGACCCATCTCAATCATATATTCAATCCCTTTTATCAGGCAGATAGTTCCCGCTTCAACGTGGATAAGAGCATTGGCCTTGGCTTATCATTTGTCAAAGAAATTGTATTACTTCATCAAGGAACTGTCAGTGTTGAAAGTACTAAAAATCAAGGGACGACATTCCATCTAGTATTTCCTCTTTCATAAAACAAAAGCACGCAATCATCTTGCGTGCTTTATTATTTAAGCCTTTTTGGCTGGTATGTATTTTTTATAAAGTGTCTTAATCTTTTGAAGAATCGTGTCGACAAGCGTTCCCGTAAAGCTAAATGCTTCATAGGTGAGTAGGGCCTCTTTATTGATGGTTGTTATTTGTTTTTGTAGATCATCAACCATCCGTTTAGGTCCACACATGTACACATGAGGATTTTGTTCAAGAGGAAGGCGTGTGGCTTTTAAGAAGCCATCTTTTTGTTGATCAACCAGTGTAAAGGTGAACTGAGGATGTGTAGCTTGATACGCTTCGAATAAGTCCAGATGCACTGCTTCACTCCGATTTCTCACGCTATAGAAGAGATGTGTGGGAGTCTCAATGGGTTCCAAACTCCGAATTTTTCCGATGAATGGGGTAATACCTACTCCACCCGCAACCCATACTTGAGGATGCTTTTGATCGCTAAATGTCATATGACCGAAGGGACGAGAGATGGTGATTACGGAAGGAACATCAAGTAAGTCATAGAGTTGCTTGGTATAATCGCCTAATGTCTTAATCGTGAAATAAACATAGGTGTCATCCGATCCAGAGATGGAGAATGGATGAATTTGTTTTTTAATCTTTCTCCCTTGAATACGAATGAAAGCAAATTGACCGGGTTTAAAGCGATATGCTTTCATCATTTCCACTTTAAGATCAATGATTTGACCATTGAGATAATTCTTTTCTGTAATGACACCTAGATTGGATAAAGCAACATGCTTATAGAATAATAACATGTAAACAGAGGATCCGATACCCACAAGTGATGTAGCAATCATCCATATCGAGAGATAATCCAATGAGAAGAGATCAACCCAAGAGTAGGCAAACCCATGATAGAGTCCAAAAAGGTAAGGAACAATCATGAAGCGATGAATATATTTGAAGTGTTCATATTTCATCCATTTTGCAAATAAGGCGAGTGTGACAAGTAAAATGAGACCATTTCTAGCGAGTTCACCGAGTTCACTAAACGAGATGGGAAAGATCAAATATCTAGGAAGAACGATGAGTCCTTGCGCATTAGCCCATGTCTGATGAATAAAGATCATACCGATAAGGGACATCGCTAGTATGCGATGCCAGAAATAAACGGTCTCTAATCCTCCAAAAAGTTTAACGAGGATAGGGTTTCGTGTCGAGAGAAAGAACACCATCACAAATCCAATTAAAATCGTTGAGCCAAAGATGGAGGTAACCATGGCGTTATTATTTAAAAATGATTGGGATAAACGGAAGTACCACAAAAGTGTGTTGAGGATAAATATGCTTAAAATGATGCTTCCTGAACGTAGATACGTGAATCCTTTGTGTGTCATCATATCAACTCCTTCGTTTACCATCATATCAAGCAAAGATTAAAAATTCATGAAATTATTCACAGAAATTATCGTTTTATAATTGCAAAGAAAATGAGGAAAATTAGTAAAAGATTGAAAGTATATCAATCCTCTTTATTTCCCCAAAACAAAAGTATATAATAGGCTGGTAAGGGGTGAATATACCATGCAAAATATGCAAAAAAACTACAAAGGCAAGCACCTTAAGAAGAATCAGATTAAGCGTGCAAAAATGCTCGGTAAAAAAGTAGTTAGAAATAAAATCTACGATAACAAGTAAACTATTAACCCACAGAAAAACAAAAATACTGACGATGATGATGGTCAGTATTTTTTGTTTATTGTCATAACAAGGCCATTCATATGTCACTTTTCCACCACAATCTCACTATTTGGTGACAAATCACCTTGTTTGAGATAAAATGAGGGCGAAAGGATAGGTGAATCCTATGTCAGTCAATAAAGTCATCCTATGGGCACCTAGAATACTCTCGATTATTTTAATCTTGTTAATGTTCATGTTTTCATTTGATGTTTTTGATTCAAATGATGAATGGTATATGATTGCTCTCGGATTTTTAATCCACAACATTCCCGTTTATGTGTTAATTATCGCACTCATCATTTCTTGGAAACGTCCTTTAATTGGTGCGATTTTGTTCGTTGCTGCCGGAATTTTCTATTCAGTCTTTATGCTGATACGAGGGGGATTTGATATGATCAGTGCTGTGCTGACATTAGGCCTACCTGCAATATTGATTGGAGTGCTCTTTTGGATGACAGAAAAAAGACATCTCGTGAAAGATAAATCATAATCCCGTATGATGAAAGTAAAAAAGAGTTCGTTTGAATAGTCATCAAAATGAACTCTTTTCTTTTTTTAGTTCAAATCATTTTTACTTCTTAGAAACTTGGTAAGCTATTTCGTTATGTCGGAAGATGCCGGGAATAAAAGGGGGTTGATACCGGAAGATAAAACGAGGTGAAGTTATCTCGTAATTCTTTTCTTGAATATAATCTTTCAATATCTGGTCGTGCTTATCATAGTTCTTCTCTGTCCAGTAACCTTTAAATGTGATCACAGCATAAAGTGATTCTTTCAGTTCTTGAATAAAGACGTTATTGCCTTCTGGTTGAGGTACTGTCTCTTTATTGAACTTTGAGGGTACATAGAATCCTGTCACTAAACGATCATTTTCTTCATAACTGACCACTGGAGTCGTCATCGAAATCTTCTCTCGCTTTTTATTGTTGCCAGAAATATAATTAAAGACATTATTAAACCCTGAATCCATAGACGGATTCACGGTTGTTTTTGTGCTTGCAAGAAGAATATCATTATACTTGCGAATCTCGCATGAATCTTCTTTTTCTAAAATCTCATATTTAATGGTTTCATAGAGTGCCATCAAAATCTTCTCCCTTCACATCGTCTAAACATCTTTAACGGTTTGAACGACTTTCTTGATTGCCTCACTTGATTCAGGCAGACCAAAGAACATAAATGTGTGAATCATTTGATCATATGCGATCATTTGATAAGGAACATCTAAGTGAGTCAATTGTTCCTCTATCCGAGTGGCATCCGCGTAGAGTAAGTCATATGTTCCTGTGATGATGGTGATATGGGGCATATCCTTTAAATCGCCATACAAAGGGCTAAAAAGGTGATTCATTGGATCTTCATTTTTCACTAACATACCACTAACAATCTTTAATGCATCCACATTTAAGATGGGGTCAAACGGTTCAATCTCTTTTACTTTGGGATCTGTCATGGTGACATCTAACCAGGGTGACATAAGGATGATCTCATCTGGCATAGTCCGTTTTTCTTTCTTCAACACAAGCGATAAACCTAACGCGAGACCTCCACCTGCGGAGTCTCCCATGAAGATAATCTCTTGAGGTTTCTTATGTTCAAGCAACCATTGATAGGTTTCAATGATCATCGTATACATATCCTTTGATGTAGATAAGGGGAGTAGGGGATAATCAGGAGCGACGATGTTCCATCCGGTTTCTTTCATCACTTTACGTAAGAATCGCCAATGAAACGATTGGAATCCATGAACATATGCTCCTCCGTGGAGATACAATATCCATTTGTTCGTCTGATCTGTTTTAGGTGTCATAAGGTATACATTATGATCCTGTGTACTGAATGTTTCAATATTTCCGCTTCGCATAAAATAAGAATGGGGTTGTTTAGATGTGTCTTTAAGCGTGTTATTCTCCAAATCTCTTTTCAAAATTTGATTAAACTTAAAAGTTTTCATCATTTTGTACATGATTTTGCTCGATATACTTGGCATCTTAACACCACCTTTTAAGAATAAATTCTTTCATCCTTAAAAAAATTATACCATGCTTTTTAATGCTGGATACCCAAAGGGCCTTAGCTATGCTAAATCATTCATTCTCTATAATGATTATGATATAATATCCATGAGATTTATAAAGAAGGTAGGATATCAATGATGAATGAACAAATACCCAAGGCAATCTTAAAACCACTAGACATCGACACCATTTATAGTGAATGGTCAAAGACATACAATAAAGAAGGAAAGCCAGATTGGTCTCACATCTTTCCATACTATCATGATGAGATCAAATTCCAAGATTCCATTCAAAAGATCAATGGAATTGTCCCATTCAAAGCCATGTGTGCAAGACTCACCAAACGTTGCCGTAGTCTTCATATGGAAATCTTAAATGTCACTAAGAATAACAACATCATCATGTTTGAATGGATCATGACAATGAAGTTTCGTGTGTTCCCCTCTACACCGATGTACGGGAGTTCCCGTTTAACGATCCATGAGAACGGTCAAATCATTGAACAACGTGATTACTATGATATCTGGGGTGACATCAACAATGGTATTCCCATTTATCGTAAGTTTTATCGTTGGTTCATGCGTTCATTCTTTGGATAAGAAGGAGATATTATTCGATGAAATGGCCTGAAGAACTCAATTTTATGAAAAATAGTCGCCTACCTCAAAAAGAGACTCAAGCATCGATGAAGGGTCTTCTTTCTGTTGTTAGTGGCTCAACATCAGGTGTTGGCTTAGCGACACTCAAGATGCTCGCATCAGCAGGATCAAATCTTGTCATCGTGTGCCGCAACAAAGAAAAAGCACTTCCCATCCAAGAAGAGATCATCAAAGAACATCACGTTAAAGTTGATATTGTGGTTGCAGATTTCTCTTCCTTTGATGATGTGAGAAAAGCTGCTGAATACATCCTTAAATCCTATCCGAAAATTGATGTATTGATCAACAGTGTGGGTATTCACAGCACGAAGAAACTATTTAACAAAGATGGTATTGAAATGTGCTTTGCCGTCAACCACTTAAGTACGTTCCTCTTTACACAACTTCTTCTACCAAGACTTAAAGAAAGTGCACCTTCCAGAATTATTCAAATCAATTCAGAAGGACATCGTTTCAGTAATGTTAAACTGAATGATGTTAATTTCAAAAAGCGCATCTACACAGGACTTAAAGGCTATGGCCAATCTAAAACTGCTCAATTGATGACCGTTTGGGAATTAAGTGATCAACTTCAAGGAACAGGCGTCACCATCAATGCTTGTCATCCGGGTGCTGTTAAAACGGCTATCGGTAGCAACAATGGTCCCCTATATCGTTGGTACTTTAAACATGTGACTTCACATTTCTTAAAAGATCCTATTATCTCTGCTAAAGCTATCTATTACCTAGCTGCTGATCCAGAGCTTAAGGATGTCTCGGGGCGTTTCTTCAACTTAACGATTGATGAAGTACCTGCAAAACACGCGAGAGATCGCGTGTTAGGAAAACAAGTCTATGACTTAAGTATGAAACTCGTGGGTTTAAGTCATGAATGAACCAAGGATTTATGATGCCATTATTGTCGGTGGAGGGATCTCGGGTCTCACCGCTGCAGCCTACTTATGTCAATATGGTTATCATCCTTTGGTGATCGAAAAACAAGATGAAACGGGGGGCTTAGTGCACTCGTTTTCCTACAAAGGCTTTATCTTTGATAGTGGTATTCGTTCCATTGAAAGCTCGGGAATCGTCAAGCCTTTGATCAGAGATTTAGGACTTGATATCGATTACCGAAAAAGCAAGGTTACCCTTGGCATCAAAGATCAGGTCATATCATTGTCATCAAAAGATGATCTTCCAAGTTATGAAGCGTTGATGATTTCCTTATTTCCGGAAGATGAAAAAGAGATCAAGAAAATCATCAAAAAAATCTATCAAATCTTAGGCTATATGGATGTGCTCTATGGCATTGATAATCCGATGATGATGGATCTTAAAAAACATAAATCTTATGTCTTTAAGACATTACTTCCCTGGTTATTCAAATTTATTCCCACCCTTTATCATATCGACCAATTAACCGTTCCGGTTGAAGGTTATCTTAGACGCTTTACTCAAAATGAATCGTTGATTGATATGATGATTCAACATTTCTTTAAAGCAACCCCAGCATTTTTCGCTCTTGGTTACTTTGGTATCTATTTTGATTACCATTATCCTCAAGGCGGTACGGGTAAACTTACTCAAGCGCTCGCATCTTATATCTTAGACCACCAAGGGATGATTCAAACAAAAACCGAAATTCATTCCATCAATCCTGAACAAAAGACGATCATGGATACGAATGGACAAACCTATCATTATAGAAATCTAATTTGGTCATCTGACCTAAAAGGGCTCTATCAAGGGATTGATGAATCTCTCATCCAAAAGGATTCCCTCAAAAATAAAGTGACTTTTCAAAAGAATCTCATCATGGATAAACGAGGTGCAGAATCCGTCTTAACCGTGTATGCCACCGTGGATCTACCGCCTGAATACTTTGGTAAGATCGCCAGTGAACACTTCTTCTATACACCAGAAACTAAAGGTATACACCAAATCACATTACCCAAAGTTGAGACGATGGATCAACTTAAAGCCGATTTAGAGACTTACTATGCCAGACAGACCTATGAAATCTCTATCCCTGCCTTAAGAGACAAAACAATGGCTCCAAACGGACAAACAGGACTCATTATCTCAATTCTTATGGATTATGATACAATAAAGCATATCGATGAACATGGCTTTTATCAAGAATTTAAAGCCTTTACAGAAGAAAAATTCATCGATGTCTTATCGTCATCCATTTATCCATCATTAAGAGATCACGTCATCGATACCTTTAGTGCGACTCCTCTCACCTTCAAAAAGAGAAACGGTAGTACCGATGGTGCAATCATCGGTTGGGCTTATGACAGTAACCCCATCCCTGTTCAACACAAAATGTCTAAAATTACATCTTCGTTCAAAACACCCATGCCTTATATCTACCAAGCAGGACAATGGTCATTCAGTCCTGCAGGTGTTCCTATATCCGTGATTACGGGTAAGCTCTCCGCTGACCGTGTCAAAAAGAATCTTAAAAAGCAAAAGAAGTAAGAGGTTATTTATGAAGAAAAAAATTGTGGTAGTTGGTGCGGGTATTTCAGGTCTTACCGCTTCAGCTTATCTCGCAAAAGAAGGTCATGATGTGACACTTCTTGAAAAATCCGAATCTTTAGGTGGACTTGTCGGCAGTTTTGAGCGCGATGGATTCATCTTTGATAATGGTATCCGTGGCGTAGAAAACTCGGGCACCCTCTTTCCCATGCTTCGTCAGTTAGGCATTAAGATTGATGTCGTTCCTAATATCGTCGATATGGGGATCAAGAAAGAGATTATTTCCATCAATCCTGAAAACAACTACCAAACGTATAAAGATCTTCTTCTTACCACTTATCCTGAGGAAAAGGATGCGATTGATCAAATCTTTGGCGATATCAAACGTATTTCAAAATACATGGAAGTTCTTTATGATATCGATAACCCACTCTTTTTAGATCCCAAAAAAGATAGTAAGTACTTAATGAAAGAGATACTTCCTTGGATGTTTAAGTATACTTTTACGATCGGTAAGATTGAAAAACTTAAAACACCGATTAAGGTCTATCTCCAAAAGTTCACCAAAAATGCTGATTTGATCGATGCGATCAGCCAACATTTCTTCACTGACACACCCGCATTCTTCGCGTTAAGTTACTTAAAGATGCACAGTGATTACTACTATCCTGTGGGTGGTACACGTTCGATTGTCCACGCACTTCGTGATTTCATCACTGACCATGGTGGCGTGATCAAACTTGAATCTGAAGTTACCAAGATTGATGAGTCTAGTCAAATCGCGTACCATAAAGAGGTTGCCTATCCCTATGATGCACTCCTTTGGTGCGGTGATTTAAATTCCATGTATCGCAGTATCGATAACACCAAGGTTGACTACAAAGTCACTAAAGAAAAATTGGCTCAAGCCAAAGGCAATGATTCCCTTTACCAAATGTTCTTAACTGTCGATCTTCCAAGAGAATACTTCAAAGATAAATTCTCTGGTCATATCTTCTACATGCCAAAAGATAAAGGATTATCGACACTCGATGTCACAGAAAAAGCACTCATGGAAGAACTTTCAACCATTGATCCAGCGAAAAAGAAAGAACGACTTGAGCAGTGGCTCATCGCATTCGCTAAAAAGACAACCTATGAAATTTCTGTTCCGGTCGTTAGAGATGAAACGCTCGCACCTAAGGGGAAAGCCGCTGTCATCATCAGTACCTTATTCAATTATGATCTTGCCAAATGGTTACTCGATGAAGGTCTTTACAACTTCTACAAGAAGACCTTATCGGATGCTATTATTGATACCTTAGATCTCACACTTCTCAAAGGATGGAAAGAAAAGATCCTTAATTTCTTTGAAGCCACACCGATCACCATTGAGTCAAGACTCAATAATACGGGTGGCGCGATTACGGGATGGTCATTCTCTGGAGAGATTCCTGTCGAACATCGTTTATGGAAAATTGCAGGTTCGGTCAAGACTCCATTTCCAAAAATCTTCCAATCCAGCCAGTGGTCATTCTCTCCATCAGGATTCCCCACATCGATTGTGACAGCAAAGATTGCCGCTAATAAAATCCATCGTCTTAAAGGTTGATTCCACGTGAATCAGCCTTTTCTTTTCATAAAAAAATCCCTTCTCATCGAGAAAGGATTTAATCATTTTATCAACTATTTGCCAAACTTGAACTTCCCGTCTTTATCCCAAAGACCCCAATAAGCTCCGTACTCACCTTCATGATTGATCTTCCATACTTCATCAAAGGATGAGAAATAAAAGAGTTGAATATTTTCTTTGTTTGCCCATTCAAAGGTATGAATGAAATAGCGCATCGCATTTTCATAAGAGGGTTGCGCAGCACCATAGGTTTCACCTTTGGTTGGCCATCCTGTTTCACTGATGACGACTTGTTTACCCTTAGCATTCTTACTGACAAGCTCATACATTTTCTTCATATATTCAACGGATATCTCTAATGCACAGTGTTCCCAGAAGGGGTAACAATTAGCAAATAAAACATCGCATTCATCCACGATTTCGGGATAGTTAACAAACATATAATAGGCATCTACATAACCCACGGGTACGTGGGGAACGGCTTGTTTGACACGTCTTATGTATTCAATCAGTTGTTCAACTTCAAAATCTTCACGCAAGAGAACTTCATTCCCGATGGCGACCATATCGGCATGACCCGCTTTCGCAATCTCAATAATATTGTTAATTTCAATCTCGTTGTTTTCAAGGTCGCTATCAAGCCATGCACCAACTAAGGTCTTTAGTGATTTTTCATGAGCAATTCTGGGAACTTCTTCATTTCCATTGGTCGTTGAAAAAGTACGAATCCATTTGGTGTAAGGACGAATAATCTCTAAACGATCAGCGATTTGTTGGTGAGAAATCAGCGATTTTACGCTTGGATCTTGTCCTTCAAGATAGGGACTAAAACTAAGTCCTGAAATCTTTTGATCAAGGATCTTTTTGACTTTGTCTTCAAGTTCTTTTGGGTTTTCACTAATTAAGGGATGTTTATTGAGCAAATAACGGTTGACATTCAAATAACGCATTTGATTTTTGGGTTTTGACATTACATTCACCTCTTATTCTTATCATATCATAACAAAAAAGAAAAAAGTGAACGAGTCACTTTAGTCGATACGAATCTCAAATTGAAAGTCTTTAAAATACGTTTTGATTAAGCTGAAGATGGATTTAGTATCTTGATCCACGGGTCCAAAGAAGATAAAGATGAGAATTGATTCCGTGAGTCCTATCATGAATAGAATTAAGATCGCGGAAAGAATATAGGTTGTTGGCATTAAGAAAGACAAGATGACCAACGAAAAGACAAAGACAGCATTAAGCCTTAATAGCGAGGTATGAAGCATAATGGGACGTTTCGCAATAATCGTAGACACGATAAACGATCCAAAGTAGAACACAAAGAAAATAATGAATAGTGTTTGATTAGGAATCAGGTATTGTGGGAAAAATTCATAGAAGAAATACGCGGTTGAAAAATAAAACAAAATATCTGCCACAGTGTCTAAAAATTTACCCAACTTAGAGACCATATTAAACTTGCGAGCAACAAGTCCATCAAAAAAATCTGTTGAACCGACAAGAATAAAGGTGATTAAGAACGCTCCTCGCATGTCATGATACACAAAATGATAGAGGAGTGGTAGAAAGATCACTCTTGTTAATGTGATTAAATTCGCAGTATGTTTTTTAAAAAATGACATATAACTCCTTAAATTCAACAATTTTTATTATGATACCATAGGATTATCGATTTGACAATGACTCCGAATATTTCTTGAACTGATCCAATATAGACTGCCAGCCCATCTTTTGAAGCTCGATGGGATTTTCATCTTCACTATCAAAGATAACTCGAACGTGTGTATCAGAATTTTGTTTCTGAAATAAGACGATGACTTGTCGACCATCTTCCATATGATATGCCATCTTTTCGTGGATGATAATGTCATCATAGATGCCCACAAAATCAAAGCCTACCGAACCATCCTTGGCTTCCATTCGATAATTAAACTTACCTCCAACCAAAAACTCATTGGTAGCTTTTGGGCAATACCAATCATCTGATGCAAAATTCCAATGTACTACGTGATCAGGAAGATTATAGGCATCCCAAACACGATTTAGTGACTGATGAATGGTTGTTTCAATTGTTATTTTTTCCATCGTATAAATTCCTTTCTGATGATAGTTAAATTATATCACCATGGCTTTTAAACGGTGGACGAGATGCAATCTATGGGTTATTTTTGACTCGACTTAATCGTATAAAAGAGTGTGGTTTCAATAATAATTCCGTAAACAACGCCTGCCAAAAATCCCATTAAGTCTCTAAATTCAGTCGCACTATAGAATGCAAATGAGACAAAAGCACCAAGAAAAACGCCTCTAATTAGACCTAACTTGATGTTTTTAGGCTTGCTGAATAACCCAATCACAAGTCCCATGAGTAACCGGTTAAACCAAAACGAGAATAAGTAAACTGCGCTCAGTTCTCCCGGCATTCTCAGTGATGCTCCTAATATACAAACGATACCTAAAATTGCACCCAGTCCAAGCCCAAATACTAAACGTTGATTCATGCTCTTCTCTCCTTTATTTTATGAATGGTGAAGATAACAAAAAGTACAATAAATAAAACAAATGATAACGAAAGTGATATCCATTTGAGTGAGGTTACAAACCCTGCAAGATTACTGAAGATGATCGTTTCTCTAGGAAAACGGTACATCACAGTTGCGGTCATGATATTTTCAAGATAGTCGATGAAAACAGCAGCAATCGGTAAGGTATAAACCCGTCTCATCCATAAATTTTTATGGTCCTTAACAACGTACGCTAACCCTAAAGTAAGGAACAATCCATAAGCGATTGGCCATATGACATCAAACGTATAACGTTGATGAACATAAAAAGCACGTCCTTCTTCTCCATAGCTATCAGCAATCAAGTAAAGTTCATCTTTCGTATAAAAGAATGACGTATCTGGACTATCCTCAAGACCTAGATCTGCACTTTTACTTGCCTCACTCGGTAAGACGAAAATCATAAACGATAAGAAAATCAAACCCGAAACGATCACGTGTACATAAGATAAACGCCTCATTCAATCACTCTTTTCATGAAGTTTATCCTTATCATACCACAAGTAAATCCATTTGGATATAAACGCTCATTAAGAGTCAGTCTTGCGTATGCATTGAATCCTTCGTTGAATGGATTTATAATAGAGACATAAAATTCTAAGCAGGAAAGGAATTATCATAATGAAAAAAATAGCACTTCTAATTGAAGATTTATATGATGATAAAGAACTCATTTATCCCTACTATCGAATGCAGGAAGAAGGATATCAGGTCGATTTAATTGGAACAGAAAAAGGGGCAACCTACAAAAGCAAATTTGGACTTCCCATGAAGAGTGATGAAGCGAGTAAAGATGTGAATGCAAACGATTATGAAGCCATTATTATTCCCGGTGGATTTTCTCCTGATTACATGCGTCGTTGCCCAGCAACCATTGAATTTGTTAAGTCGTTTGATCAACAAAAAAAGCCAATTGTTTCGATTTGTCATGGACCATGGATGATGATTTCCGCCTGTGATTTAAAAGGTAAACACATCACTGGATACCATTCGATTCGTGTGGATCTAGAAAATGCAGGAGCAATCTACCTTGATCAAGAAGTCGTGATTGATGGACATCTCATCACCTCACGTACCCCAAAAGATTTGCCTGCTTTAACAAAAGCACTTATTAAGGTTTTGTCATAAAAAGAACAGTCGAACCCAAGCATCGTCTTGGATTCGACTTTTTTATAACTGGATTAATCACTAGTGCTGACTTTTTCGTCTTAGTACAATAATCAATGGAATAGAAATAAGGATCATCAAAAGAAAGGCGATCCCAAAGATGATGATGAGAAATATCTCTCCAATGGTCATTTCTCTATTGGTATCTAATCTTGTGACATTTTGTTTAACATCATACACGATGGATGTATAAAAGCGGTAACTATTACTATATCCTAAATCGTTCATATGAAACATTTCTTGATATAAAACCGTTCCATCATCAGTAAACACAACAAAATAGATATCTGCATCATCTTCAATCAACGTTTCAAGATGAAATGTACATTGTTTAGGTGAATAATAATATAACGGATTGATATACGCTAAGTAACTGATATATTCACCCTGAACAAGAAAATCAAAATCTTGATAGTTGGGGAAATTCACCTTGTAATCGTCACGAATTTGGTTCAGATCTAAGACAAAACCTTCACTGTAGTCTTCTGGTTTAACCAATAGATCAAAATAAAGTTCTTCATGACCTTCACATGAGTCAATAATCACATCGAACGTCCCTGGCATCATCGGTTCTGTAGCACGAACGGTCAATGTCGGGATTAAGCATAACATAACGATGAAGATCAAAACCTTTTTCATTCCATTTACCCCCTTGATGTTTTTATTATAATGTCTCCATGTGACAAAGTGATGTCAATGATAAAAAAACTCTCCACTTTTTCGGAGAGTTTTATATTTCATTTCATTTTTTACCAACGTGTATGAACTTGTTCCTTAATATACGTTTCATAAATCGTCTTAACTTGAGCCATCTGTTCTTTCGTTAACGGAGGTAGGTCTACTGATTTGGCATTGTTGATAATATGTTCGGGTCTGCTCGCTCCAGGAATAATGGTACTCACAGCATCAAACATTAAGATCCATCTGAGTGCTACCATAGGTAACGATTGATTAGGAAATATTTTCTTCAGTTCATCAACAGCCTTTAGTCCCGTATCGTAGTCCACGCCACTAAAGGTTTCTCCACGATCAAACATTTCCCCTTGTCGATTCGACATCCGGTGATCATTCTTGGTAAATGTTGTTTCTTTCGTGAATTTACCCGTGAGCAATCCACTCGCAAGAGGAACTCTCACAATCACACCTACATTCTTTTTCTTCGCTTCATGAAAGAATAATTCCGCAGGTCTTAATCGAAACATGTTAAATATAATTTCAATCGCTTCGACTCCAGGATATTCTAAAGCAATAAGGCCCTCTTCCACTTTTTGAACACTAACACCATAATGCTTGATCTTGCCTTCCTTTTTAATCGTATCAAGGATTTGAAAGACTTCAGGAGTATAGAAAACTTCATTAGGTGGACAGTGTAGTAAGACCATATCTAACGCATCTACTTGTAGATTCGTTCTTGATTGATCAATAAACTTCCGAAGATTTTCTTCGTTATACCCTTCTTTCACATGAGGGTTTAACCAACGACCGATCTTCGTGATGACAAATGGCTTTTGTGTTAATGTCTTCATATAGCGTCCAATCGCGCGTTCGCTTTCACCGCCGATATAAACATCCGCTGTATCAAAACAATTGATGTGTTGTTCTGTAGCCGCTTTTAATGTCTTTTCAGCAAGTTCAGCGTCAAAGGGATCACCCCATTTACCACCCAATTGCCAACACCCCATGGCGATCTCGCTGACCGGAACATTCGTTTTGCCAAGCATTCTTTGTTTCATGGTTTCTTCCTCCACTTCGATAAAATCAATTCAACGTGATAAATATCTCAAGTGCACATAAAGAATCATCGAGTTGTTTGAAATAGAGATTATTGTCTGCTTCGAGTGCATGATAGACATTTTTAATGATCTCTTTTTGATAGATCACATGAACATGTGTACGTTGATAGTTCGGATTCTTAACATCTGTTGAAATGAGCAGTTCATGGGTGGTTTCAATACTCTTGACCTTAGGTGTATCTTTTTGTGCTAAGGTGTAAAGTTTTCCGTCAAAAGCAACAACACTTAAAAATCCTTCCTTTTCGTCAAACTTGAATTTTACTAAATTTTTCATATAAAGTTTTTCATCATCATAATGATGATTGCCTCCCTTTTCTAAACATTAACATGTCCATCTTGACTCTATTATAACATCATCACCGTGACTAAACACGTTCACTTTTTATCGCAATTAATATAAAAGATTATGGATTATATCCATATGTAAGTATCACTTGCTTCAAGAAAAAGGGGTTTTTTGTTCTGAATTTTAACAAAATCACCTCAAAAGAGTATAATTTAATTCGATTTATACTATATAAGTACAAAAAAAATACGAAAGCGTTTTCTTTATCTTATTCTTATGATATAATCGAAGCGTAAAAACAAGATGTCTGAAGCAGAATTATTTCTCGATAAATAAATCTATTTTGGGCGTTATTTTTATAACGTTTTACGAAATCGTTTTCTTAACTGATGGGCATCAAGTATAACATTTGTTATGCAAACCATACACATAAGAAAGGTTGTGGAATATTAGATCGTTGATTTTTATGCTTTACATGTTTGAAAAATTTAGGAGGAAAAAATGAAAAATCGTTTGTTAGCATTAGTATTATTCTTAGTCCTTGGAATTTTCTTAGTCGCTTGTGATGAAGAACTTCCACCCATTGATACTGAACTCGAATTAACCCAAATCACATTTATCTTCGAAGATAATTTGATGATCGACTACGGTTCAGAATTTAATGTTTTAAGTAATGTTATCGCTGTTGGTGATGATGCAGTCAATTACTCAGATCAAATTACCTATTCTTCTACTGCAACCATTTCTGCAGCACATATGCTCGACACCATGGTAAGTGGTGAAGTGACCATTACATATTCCGTCACTGTAGGTGATGTTGTTGGACAACGTACACGTACACTAACTGTTAGAGAAGATGACTACGTTGAACCAGCACCCGAATGGGCTGGCTTTAACATGACTGTTGTTGAAGGTGAAGATGATGTCACCATCACTTATGCAGACACTCCTGCATTATGGTGGAACAACAACGCGCAACTCGTTGTTGAAGATTTTGATGGTACCAAAGAAACCATTTCATTCACATTCACAGGTGTTGCTGGTCATGAATATCTCTTTAAAATTGAACAAACCGGTGGCGTGTTCAAAGAACAACCCATCGTTGCTGATGGTACTGAACAAACAGTAAGTATCTCATTATCGTCACTAACAGAAGCTGAAAGAGATTCACTCAATCTTATCGTCTTCTTCGTTAAGACGTTAGATGCTGATGGTTCTGTTGTTATTAAAGACTGGATTTATGGTGAACCTATCGTTGTTGAAGAACCCGAATGGGTTGGCTACAACTTCACTGTTGTTGAAACTGAAACCGATGCAACCTTCACCTATCCTGCAACTCCTGCAAACTGGTGGGAAAACAATGCACAACTCGCAGTCATCGATTTTGATGGCACTAAGAATAGCATTGATTTCACATTTACTGGTGTATCCGGTCATGAATATGTCTTTAAGATTGAAAAGCAAGGTGCTGGTATTGCTGTAGAAGGTTCGATCGTTGCTGATGGCACTGAACAAACCTTTACGCTTGATTTATCTGGACTATCTGCTGCAGATAGAGATGGATTAAATCTCATCGTCTTCTTTGTGAAGACTGAAGGCGCCGAAGGTAGCGTTGTTGTCAAGGATTGGGTTTATGGTGAGCCTATCGTTGTTGAAAACCCAGTTTGGGTTGGTTACAACTTCACAGTAGTTGAAACCGAAATGGATGCAACCCTTACTTATCCTGCAACTCCTGCAAATTGGTGGGAAAACAATGCACAACTTCCAGTCGTCAATTTTGATGGCACGAAGACTGCAATTTACTTCACATTTACTGGTGTAGCAACTCACGAATATCTCTTTAAGATTGAAGGTCCAGGCGGAATCAATGTTGAACAACCTATCGTCGCTGATGGCACTGAACAAATGGTTACCCTCGATTTAAGCGGAATGACCGAAGAACAAAGAGATTCTCTCAATTTGATCATCGTCTTCGTGAAGACCGAAGGTGCAGCTGGTTCTGTTGTTGTTAAGGATTGGAAATATGTTATGCCTGAACCCATGTGGATTGGTTATAACTTCACTGTTGTTGAAACTGAAACTGACGCAACATTCACTTATCCTGCAACCCCAGCAAACTGGTGGGAAAACAATGCACAACTCGCAATTTTAGAATTTGATGGAACCAAGAATACTGTTGTATTTACTTTCACAGGTGTCTCTGGTCATGAATATCTCTTCAAAGTTGAAGGTCCAGGTGGCGTTGCAAAAGAAACTGCAATTGTTGCTGATGGAACCGAACAAACATTAACTCTCGACTTAAGCTTAATGACTCAAGAACAAAGAGAATCACTCAATTTATTTGTTCTCTTCGTGAAGACTGAAGGCGCAGCAGGTACTGTTGTTGTTAAAGATTGGATGTATGGCGAACCTATCGTTCCAACTGAACCCGAATGGGTTGGTTACAACTTCACTGTTGTTGAATCTGATATGGATGCAACCTTCACTTATCCTGCAACTCCAGCAAACTGGTGGGAAAATAATGCACAACTTGATGTCGTTGGTTTTGACGGCACGATGACAAAGATTTCCTTCACCTTCACAGGTGTTGCTACCCATGAATACCTCTTCAAGATTGAAGGTCCAGGCGGAATCAATGTCGAACAACCTATCGTTGCTGATGGCACTGAACAAACCGTGGTCCTTGACTTAAGTGGTATGACTGAAGTTCAAAGAGATACGCTTAATAAGATCGTTCTCTTCGTGAAGACTGAAGGTGCTACAGGTTCTATCGTCGTTAAAGATTGGGTCTACGTCATCGAAGAACCCATGTGGATCGGTTATAACTTCACTGCTGTTGAAACAGCAACTGATGTCACTTTAACTTATCCTGCAACTCCTGCTACATGGTGGGATAACAATGCGCAACTTGCGATTCTTGATTTTGATGGTACAGAAAATTCAGTCGTATTCACCTTCACAGGTGTAAATGGCCATGAATATCTCTTCAAGATTGAAGGTCCAGGTGGCATCAATAAGGAACAAGCGATTGTTGCTGATGGCACTGAACAAACTGTGACTCTTGACTTAAGTTTAATGACTGAAGTTCAAAGAGATTCACTCAACCTAATCATTGTCTTCGTCAAGACTGAAGGCGCTGCAGGTTCTGTCGTTGTTAAAGACTGGATGTATGGTGATTTCATTGCGCCAGTTGCCCCTGAATGGGTCGGTGTTGGTGGCATTTCTGTTGTCAATGGCGAAGGTGATGATGTTACCATCAACTATGTGAACACACCTAACGAATGGTGGAATTCCCATGCGAAGCTCGCAGTTGTTGATTTTGATCAAGCGAAGACAACCCTTCAATTCACCTTTACCGGTGTTGCTGGTCACAGTTACCTCTTCAAAGTTGAAGGTCCAGGTGTTGCTTTTGAACAAGGTGTTGTTGGAACTGGTGCTGAACAAGTATTCACACTCGACTTCTCATCACTCTCTGAAACTCAAAGAAATAATATTAACTTAATCGTTGTCTTCTGTCAGACTCCAGGTTCTTCTGGTACTCTTATCATCACAGATCTTCAATAATTAATTATAAAGTTTAAATTGGATATGGGGCATGGACCGTGTTGTTCTTGCCCCATATTTTCATATTAAGAACACATATCTCATGATTAAAATGATTATCTCTATTTATGCTTTATCAAGGAGGCTCTAATGCCAAAAAAGCTACACATCATTGCATTAATTGTATTATTTTTCTTTCTTCTTTCATCATGCAAAGAAGAACCCATTCCCACTGAACCCAACGAACCTACGCCACCGATTGTTGTTGAACAAGAAATTAAATCGATGACCGGACTCGACAATATAACGATCACACAAAATGATTATTTTAACCCGCTCGAAAATGTCGTTGTTCTTAATGAAAACGACGAAGATATAAGTTATCTTTTCGACGTCATAGGTCACGTTCCTTATGGTGTTCCAGGTGATTATACGTTGACTTACGATTTATCCTATGGTGAATCTATTGTATCTGAATCAAGAATCATCACCGTAGTTGCTGGAACAATCAATCGACCCATTAACCCCAGAAATAGCTTAACAGGTACACAAGTGGATCAAGCAAGTGGATCTTATCGAATCAATAGTGCTTCTGATATTGCCCATCCCGTTAATCCGCAACGTATCGCCCCAGATTTACTTGACATGGCTGTGCCATCCAATGGTTGGTGGACATCACTTTTGGTCAGTAATTATGGTGGTGGCAATGGAATTTATACCAATCCTCTACGATCTGCGTTTTCAAATGCAGGTGCAGAGATCACGAATCCTGGTGCTGGGTTTGTCCAATACTGGAATCCTGATGGTTATAACACCATGGCAAACTTTTCGCTTGCCTTACCCGATCTTTATGTGAAGGCAAATACCCTTAATGCAGGGTATGAAACCCATGTCATTGACTACTCAGATACAACCGTACAGGTTGCGATGAGAAATGTGGGCGATCTTAAAGATCATATGGTGCTAAGCTATACTCAAGGGTCTCCTTACGTGTTTGCTGAAGTTGCGAATAGCGCATCACCTTTCATTACCTTAGCTCCCAATGGTAGCGCGGGTTTTGAATTCTACACGGTAGCAGGTGATCAAGTGAGTGGCTCAAGTTACCAAGGTGATGGTCTTGTGGTCCGATTTGTCCAAAAGCATATCGGTTATGAAACATTCCGTCCTGCCCAAGTCGGTCAACCTATTTACGGAGATCGCTACTTTTTGATCAGTACACCAGATGAAACCACATTCACGATTGGTTCAACCAGTATTGCCATGAACTTAAATGAGGGAAACTATTTCTCTATTGCAGCGATCAATACATTGAATGATGCAACATTTTTCCATGACCATGGCTATATGAAGCCATTAAAAGGTGATGTCTCATATGTGGTTGATCATGAAACAAGTCTTGTTGAAACCACATACTCCCTTGCGGTTCAAGACTTAAAAGGAAGTTCGTCTGAAGTGGTTCAATATCTCATGCCACATCATTACCTCATGAGTGATGTTGAACTTGAAGATTACACATTTGAAACTGTGAGAGGTTTCCTCAAACTGATGATTGGTGATCAATTTAAAACAACGCACAACTTTAATGGGCTATTACCCGCGATGACGCTGCCGACAAATTCAGAGTTTAGCGAAGCCA
>CALMNM010000108.1 GCA_937868795.1 uncultured Acholeplasma sp. | reverse complement strand
AAAAAGAAATATAAAGAAATCGAAGAACGCTTAAAGTTCGTTCTTCAAGAATTTACAGATTATGATATTAAAGTCGCAACCGTTGGTAATTTCTACCCTCAAGGTTGGGAACTTGCGATGATTAAAAACGCCTTAGGGATTAAGATTCCTCAAGGTGAACTGCTCTCAAAATATGGTGTATTAAATTTTAACGTATCCACTCTCCAAAGTATCTACAATGCGGTCAAGAAAGATATTCCTGTCCTCGAAAGACTCTTTACCATCAGCGGAGATGGTGTTGAAAATAAGAGTTTTAGAGCACGTATCGGGACTTTAATTACTGACTTAATCGAACTTGCTGGTGGATATAAAGACACGGATATTCCCAAAGTCATGATTTTGGGTGGACCGATGATGGGAACCAACATCCAGCAGGACGACGTGGTTATGACCCATACAACGACCAGTTTGATTGTACTCAATGAAAAGAAAGAAAAAGAAGAACCTTGTATTCATTGTGCATCATGTGTGTACTCGTGCCCAGTTCAAATACAGCCCGTTCAAATCATGAATGCCTATAAAACACGTGATAAAGACATGTTAAAGACACTTGAAGTCAGTAAGTGTATCGAATGTGGTCTTTGCTCATTTGTATGCCCATCGAAGATTCATCTGACGGAATACATGCGCTTAGGCAAACGATTCGCTGCGAAATAGGAGGTAAAGAGAAGATGATGCAAACAATTAAACAAACCAGCCCCTATGTCCGCAAGGATGTCAGTACCAAACGTATGATGACTGATGTGCTTATTGCACTAATCCCGGTCGTTGCGTTTGCGATCTATCGCTTTGGTTTTGATGCTATTTTAAGAATTTTAGTTTCTCTTGCCGTCATGATTGGACTCGAAGCGTTAGTCTTTGGAATTACCCACAAGCCCGGGAAAGTAGAAGGTAAGTGGAATCTTTTTAAATCTCGTTATACGGAGTATACGATCAACAACATCACTGCACCCGCAGTGAGTGCTGTGATTTTCGCTTTACTCGTTCCAAGCAAACTTCCTATCTATGCAGTGGTTGTCGGTGCCGCTTTCGGTATTCTCGTCGCGAAGATGCTTTTTGGTGGACTTGGATCCAATATCTTCAACGTTGCTGCTGCTGGACGTATTTTCATTGCACTTGCTGTAACTAGCATGTTTGATGGAACCTATGTTGGCGTGGATTTAGTTGCGGGTGGAACTGCACTGACAACGCTTCGCAGCGGTTTAGGTTTTCCAGGAGTTCTCAATAGTTACTCCATCGTTGAATTATTCTTTGGAAACATCCCTGGAGCTATGGGCGAAATAAGTGCTGCTGCTATTTTGATTGGTGCTGCTTACTTAATTATTCGCCGTTCTGCTGATTATCGTGTGATGTTATCCACTGCGTTAACCTTTGTAATCCTTATGTTCTTCGCGGGATTAAAACTCTATCCTGATATGACGCTTGAATACGTACTCTTCCAACTCTTCTCAGGTGGATTGATGTTTGGTATCGTCTTTATGGTGACAGATCCAGTGACATCACCCGTTTCTCGTCCGGGACGTTGGCTTTATGGCGCATTCGTCGCTGTACTTGTCGTTCTTATTCGTTTATTTGGTGCGTATCCTGAAGGTGTTGCTTTCGCGATATTGTTTGCCAATATGTTTGTCCCACTCATCGACTATCCCAAATGGTCAACCAATAAAGTAAAACCTGCTTTTGTGGCAAGTTATATCGTCTTACTTATCATCTTCAGTTTAGTGGTATTCTTCGGTGTAGGAGGTGCTGCTTAATGAAAAGCTTTTTTGAAAAGAATCCTTTGATTCATTACACAACGATTTTAACACTTGTAGCAATCGTATGTGGACTCATGATTGGTGGCATGAACGCAATCACTGCACCTATTATTCAGCGTAACTTAGAAGAAAAAGAACGTGCAGCGTATCAAGAAGTGCTTCCTGAAGGACAAACCTTCACCAAACTTGAATTAATCGAGGGTGTTCCCTCGACAGTATCAGGTGCTGTTGAAGGTAAAAATTCTTCTGGCACTGTCGTGGGTTATATCTATACCGCGACAGGACTCAACCAACATGGTTCGATTTCACTTGTCATCAGCGTCGATGCTGAAGGAACCATTTTAGGTGCGAGCATTTTAGCCATCGACCAAACCAAAGGTATTGATGA
>CALMNM010000107.1 GCA_937868795.1 uncultured Acholeplasma sp. | reverse complement strand
AAATCTATTAGTGGATTTAATAGTGCAAATGCTATTGCTCCAATAGCATTGAACATTTTTAATTTCAGTATATTTGTTTTATATATCATTTTTGTATGGATTGATTTATTTAACATGGCGATGTCAGTATAATAATTTTATGAGCCTTAAAAAGTCAATTTTTAAAATAGGGGTGCTAAAAAACTACACGATTTAAGATGGGGTGCTAAAATTTTACACGATTTAAGGTGGGGTGCTAAAATTGTATTATAACTCTTTACCTTAGACATATATAAGCATTGGTCTGTTACAAACGTAAAAGACCTTTTTCTTTTTAATTATGATCTGATTAACCAATATTTTAAATGAAATGTTATATTTATTTGGATAGATATCTATTTCTTTAAATATACAAAAATCAAATAACATTCATGGAAACCTATGATAAAATGTAATCAACGTGCATTACAATATTAAGCCTATATACGAATTCAAATGAAATAGATTGATATAAAACTATCCATCATTCATTGAATTTTTGTGTGTACGAATAATTATCATGAAAAATGGAGATTCATTATGAAACAGTTATTTTCTTTTAACAACAGTCATCCAATCTTTAAAAGCTTCATTATTACCTTCTTGTTTTTATTGATCATAAGTATTGGAGGTGCGGTATCCTCGATTGCAGGAATCAGCAGTAATATCACCTTGTTTATCGCATATTTGATCCTATCCTTCATACTGGCAATAATGATCAATAGAAAAAAAAGTTGGGAATATTATGGGTTTGATTTCACTTCTCGAAAACTAACTGATTACTTTATATACATCCCATTATTTATCATGGCACTTGCTCCGTTAGTGGTTGGTTTTTCATCAACTTTGACACTGACGGATGTCATTTATCTTATATTTTTCATGTCCATGGTTGCGTTTGTTGAAGAAACGATTTTTCGAGGAATTGTCTTAAAACTTCTTCAGAAGAAAAGTCATTGGTTCGCTATATTAGGATCGAGTTTATTGTTTGCACTGCCTCATATTTTAAACGCATTAAATGGCAAAGAGATAAGTCAAACTCTATTCCAAATCTCTTTTGCTCTTTTGTTAGGCATCATTTTAGCGATGCTTATCATAAAAACGAATCGTATTTTGCCGTTGATTATTTATCATTTTATCAATAATACAGTGAGTTCCATAACAAGTACAAATGTTGATGCATCAACAAGTCTAATTTTAAACATTGTTGTCTTATCTATAGGACTCTTATACGCAATCTATCTATATTTTTCTATTAGCAAACATATGAAGGAATTAAGTGTCTAAGTAGTTCAAAAGATTTATTATCATACAATGCTATAATCAACACAGATTCATTATGATATTTATTCACCCATGGAATTGAGAAGACTCAATTCCATTTTTATATGATACATCATAAATGATATAATGTCACTGAAGAAGTTGAGGTAAAATAGGATGAATAAATCTATGTTATATCAAGACATATACAATAGAATACAGAAGAAAAGAGCTATCTGGTTTGAACCAAGTGATTTATGTCTAAAGGAAATTAGTGATTACATATCAAATTCATCCAAAGAGATGGTCATTGAATGGAGTTTATTGCAAGTCAAAAGAATCATCGATACACTTAAGCAAAAATATCCAGAAGAAGATCGAGCGGTGCTTGCTTATGAGCGTTCGATACAATGGCTTCATAAACAGATAAAAATGCCAATGGTGAAACATGCGATACTAGATTGTCATGCCGTAGTTAACGACATTACATCACCATCAGACAAGGCTTTATTTCATGCAGTGGGTCAAGGTTTATCCACCATTCATGTCAAAACGCATGCTATGGGGATACCCATTTATGAGCTCACATCAATTGTAAGAACTCACATTGATGATTTTGAATGTGAAGTCAATCAAAAAATCAAAGATTATCTTAATGCGTTTGACTTCATACAATCAAAGAACGCACACTAATCAATCTTCTTACTTATACATAGTGTAAATTTGAAGTCTATCCATGTTAAAATAGTTTTGAAAAATTGTATTTTGATAAGCGATGATTCACCAAAGAGGTATCTATTATGAAGCCAATCATTCGGCAAATGAATGAAAATGATGTCAAACAATATCGTCTGCTAAGATTAGAGGCTCTTAAAAATCATCCTGAGGCGTTTGCTTCAAGTTATGAAGAAGAAATCTTATATGATGAAGCCTTCTATGTCCAGCGTCTAAAACAACAATCGACCTATTCTGTTGGAGCTTTT
>CALMNM010000106.1 GCA_937868795.1 uncultured Acholeplasma sp. | reverse complement strand
TCTGGCCTTATTTTTCGGATTCCATCAAAAAAAAGAACGTTCACCTCGCGTTTTTGGCCGAGTGTTGGTACTCTGCATGCGTTGCACTGGCATCTATATAGGCATCTTAATGATGTTGATCACTTATTTAATCATCTTTCCTTGGTGGGTTTATCTGCTTTTAGCTTTTCCATTAGTGATCGATGGAATTCTACAACAAAAACAAATCCTTATGAGCAATCATTTTCGACGCTTGATAACCGGGACTCTGTTTGGGCTTTTTCTCGTTTTTATGGTGAATCTTATGATTTATGGTATGATGAGCCTTTCAACATGGATCGTTTCTTTATTATAAAAAAAGAAAACCTCTCGCGAGGTTCACTTGATTTTATCATATAAAGATTGGGGAATGACTTTGTATTGATTCCAGATGGCAAGAAGAACCATCGCACGATCACTCGTGGCACCACCGATCACGATATTTCGTTCTAGTAAGTCTTGAACACTTTCACTATGTGATAATAAATGGAAGATTAATGGAATAGCTTGATAGATGGAACAAGCGGTTCCTGAGTAAGTTTTAATAAAGGACTTGGTATCACTCATTTCAAGTCCTTTTTCTATTTTATGAATCAATCCCTTTGGTGCAAGATGAAGTGAACGCTGAATTGCATCCTTCATTGGATAGGATTGGAGTTCAACAAACAGTTGATCAAACATTTGAAAAAGCATTTTATATTCTAGACGAGTTGATAATACATTCGTCAGTTCAAACGCCCATGTTAGTGGTTTGTCGAGTTCCTTGCTGACCCAATAGGGAATAAAGCCTACGAGATGATCATCATCTTTTTCGACTTCCTGAAGACCTAAACGAAGATCGTTGTTCAACTGATTAATTACTAATTTTTTTGCATAACTTTCGACGTATCCTTGATACGTTCCACCAGGGCGAAATTGATTAAACAGGAGTTGATGATAATCTGTTTTTCCAAAGTTTTGTTGCTTTAAAACCGCTTCATAAAGCCATGTTAACATTTGTCCTTGTACAGTAACATCACCGAGTTTAGCATCTGGATACGCGTAGTAAGAATGACCAGCAACCTCATATTCTTCCTTGTTAGGAACTTGAAATAATAGGTATTTTTGTTTTGCCAGTTCTTCAAGATAATCACCATTGTACATCCAATGGTATCCCAGTGAGGAGGCATTGCCTAGTAATGCAGGTTTAATCCATGATGTCATGATTATCGCACCTTTCGCATAAATTCATAAAGTTCTTTGGTTTGGGGATGATCAAGAATTTCTGGTTTTCCTTGTTCGACAATCTTCCCTTTATCCATAAAGATCACATAGTCAGCAAAATCTCTAACAAATCCCATCACATGGGTCACGAAGATAAAATCTTTTCCTAACCCTTTAAGTTCTTCAACGGCCCTCAAGACTTCATCGGTTAATATTGGGTCTAGTGATGAGGTGGGTTCATCGAGAAAGATAATATCAGGATTCACCGATAACGCTCGTGCAATCGAAGCGCGTTGTGCTTGACCACCTGAGACGTTTTTGGGAAGTTTATGAGTTTGATCTTCAAGATGAAGCATACCTAAATATTTCTCAGCGATTTGATCAGCTTCCGCTTTTTCAAAACCTCGCGTCTTTTCTAACACAAGTGTGATATTTTGTTTTAAGGTTAAGTGAGGGAATAAATTGTGGTTTTGAAACACAAAACCGATTTTTTTCCGGTAATCTTCTTCATCAACATCGTGATCATTGATCCTAATTGAACCTGATGTAGGCTTTTCCAATCCACTCATCAAGCGGATCAAGGTTGATTTACCTGAACCCGATACCCCGATAATCGCGACAGAACTATATCCTTCCAAATCCAAAGAAAGGTCGCTCAAAACTTCAACATCATAGGTATGAGAAAGTTGATTTAAATGAATTTTCATAGTGCCCACTTCCTTTGAACCCATTTGGTAAGCTGTGATAAAGGAATCGTGATAATGAGATACAAGATCCACATTAAGACATACCCTTCAACAAAAGCAAATGTCTTGGATTGTGCAACACGAATCGCATAATATAGTTCATTGTAGGAAAGCACATTTAAAAGTGCACTTCCTTTAATGATCATAGAAAAGTTATTCATCATCGGTGGCATTAAGATCCGGATGACTTGAGGGATAATAATATAACGATAGCGTTGATAAGGCGTGAATCCAAATAAATCCATCGTTAAATACTGATCTCGTGAAATACTAGAGAAAGCCGATTTATAGACATTCATCATGTAAGGGGTCATATAAAAGACGAGTGCGGTGAACCCGAGCGCATTTCGGTTAAACGTTCCAAATGCTGGTCCAATAACAAAAGCAGTGATCACCACTAAAACCAAGAGAGGTGTTCCATAGATAATTTCTGTAAACACATCGGTTAATGCGTTCAAATATTTGACTTTTGAGATTGAAAACAAATAGAAAACAAAGCCTAATACCAAACTACCAAGAAGTGACAATATGGATACTAAAATCGTGTTTAAGACACCCTCTGAAATCATTTCACGATAATCATTAAAAGAGACAAGACTAAAGTCAGAGGTTTGACGTAAGATGACAAAAACAATAAAGGCAATAACGGTAAAAATCGCTAAGATGTAACTGAGTAATTTACTCTTCATCGATGTAGAAATCTAAGCCATAGCGTCCAAGACGATCGAGAAGTACAGCATCCCATGTTTCCTTTAAGATGTCGTAAAGTCCCCCATCATCATTGAAGGTAGCGATAAATTCATTGGCCTTTTCAATGAGTTCTGTGTTACCCTTCTTCACCGCCATACCAATAGGACTTGATACAAATGGATCCCAAACGACCATCGTAGTTGTGGGATTCGCTTTAAAACCATCGACCACAGGGTTTGCACTCATCAAGAGAACATCTGCAGTTCCTTGAGCTACGGATTCAACCGCTGTTCCAAGATCAGTCGCTTCAGTGACTTCTTTACCATAGGATTGGGGAATGGAAGCTGAAACCTGAGAAGCAATACCGACATAACGGGCATTTTCAATGGCGAGAATATCTTCAACAGTCGAATCTTCAGTAAGTCCATTCGCGGTGGCAAAATTCTTGTTCACCAATGTAATAATCTTAAAGTAGAAGTATGGATCAGAAAAATCAACAGAGACTTTTCTCGCTTCAGTGATACTCATCGATGCAATCGCGATATCGACTTCACCAGCTTCAAGTGCGGGAATAATACTCGAGAATTCTGTATTGACGATTTCCACTTCAACACCCAAGAATTCACCAAATGCTAACGCTATATCCACAGATATGCCTTCAGGATCGTTACTAGTCGTTACCGTTTCAAAAGGTGGATAGCGTAAATCCATCGCAACCCGTAAGACATCATCGTTTTGTCCACATGCAGCCACACTCAAGCTAGTGACAGCTAAGATCATTAATAGTAAAAATTTTTTCATTTGGATGTTCCTCCTAATTTTTGTTATCTTTATTATAATTTACATCGTTATTTATAGCAAAACAATATGCACAAAAATATTTTGAATTAGAAATAATTTATAAAAGAAAAACCCGTTAGGGTTATTTCATTATTCTTCTCACAAGTTTTTCCTTTTTGCTTGAATAAGGTGGATAAGCAAGGGGCAAATCTAACCATGTTGAACGCTTAATGTATGATTTTTGGTGTGAAAACAATTCAAAACTGTGTTTTCCATGATAGGCACCAATCCCTGATGGACCGATTCCACCAAAGGGAAGATCTGGATTACTCACGTGCATGATTGTATCATTAATCGCACCGCCACCAAACGATAATTGATTGAACACTTTATCTTGGGTTTCTTTATCATTAGAGAATAAATATAATGCGAGTGGTCTTTCCTTAAATTTCAATTCTGCAATCAGATGATCGATATCATCATACGTAAGGACTGGAAGAATGGGTCCGAATATTTCTTCTTTCATGATGGGATCATTCCAAGTCACATTTTTCATCACGGTTGGACTGATCAAGCGATCATTAAAGTCGTAATGATGGTGATTAGCCACTTGATCTTTGTTGATCAGGTTAAGTAATCGGTTAAAGTGCCGTTCATTCACGATTCGACCAAAATCTTCATAATTGCTATACATGGTTTCGATGACATGGTTGAGTTCTTTAACAAAATGATCGTGGATTTCCTTTTTTACGTAAATATAATCAGGAGCAATACAGGTTTGACCGGCATTGATAAACTTACCAAATGCAATTCGTCTCGCAGCAACTTTCAAATTCACGGTTTCATCGACGATGGTTGGACTCTTTCCGCCAAGTTCAAGAGTGACAGGGACTAGGTTTTTGCTTGCGGCTTCATAGACGATTTGTCCAACACGTGTGCTTCCTGTGAAGAAGATATGATCAAATTTGAGTTTTATTAGATCTCCTGTGACTAAATAATCACCTGTAATGACTTTGAGATAGTGGGGGTCAAATGTCTCATTGATCACCTTCTCTAAGACTTTTTCTGTCTCTTTGGTGAACTCAGAGGGTTTCATGATCGCAGTATTCCCTGCGGCAATCGCACCCACTAAAGGCTCTATCACGAGTTGAAATGGGTAATTATAAGGTCCAATGATCAACACATTTCCTAAAGGTTCACTCTTTATATAGGATCGTGTATTGAGTTGATAAATTGGGGTGGGAACTCGTTTAATTCTCATCCAACGTCTTAAGGAACGAATCGCTGATTTGATGGAAAGCAAGGTAAAACCGATCTCAGTTGTATACGCTTCGAAGCTTGATTTGTTGAGATCTTTTTTTAGTGCATCCAAGATGGCTTGTTCATTGCTTAAGATGGCTTGTTTTAATTTGTTTAGCTGTTCAATCCGAAATGCGTAGGATTTGGTTACATCGGTTAGAAAGTAATTTCTTTGTTGATCTAAATATGCCTGCATAGCATCACTCCTCATCAACAAACATTATATCATTTTTATGTATGAGGTTGTTTAAACTGATGCTCTTCAAGCAATAAAAAAGGACTCGGTTGAGTCCTTATATTATTCGATAGGCACCTGTATGACTTTTAGCCCAGCATTTCTTAAAGCTTTAACCTCTATTTCGTTGGCTTGTGTATCCGTAATCAAATAGTTTAAATCTGAAACAGAACCAGAGATGAAACTATGTTCTTTTCCTACTTTATTAGTATCTGCTAAAACAAATTTCAATCCAATTGTATTTTTTAGCATGATTTCATTGACGGCGACTTCTTGAAGTACAGCAGTCGTAAATCCACCTTTGACGGAAATACCACTACATCCGAGAAAACATTTAGCAGCTTTCACTCGGTTCAAATTATTAATCGCGAAATCACCGACAAGGGATTCTTTGGGCATTCGGAGTTCTCCTCCTGTGAGGACGACAAAGAGATTATCTTTGGATTCACAAAAGATTGCTCGTCCATTATTGGTGACTACGGTTACTTGTTTTGCAGTAATGTATTCGAGCATTAGGAGTGCAGTAGAAGAAGTGTTGATAAAAATTGTGTCTCCATCTTCCACAAATCGTGCTGCAGCTTTTGCTATTGCATGCTTATTGATAGCTAAATTTGAACTGAAAATATTCGTTGTGAAGTTATTTTTATTGAGTGAAGCGCCACCACGATGGCGATCAATCAAATTTTGCTCTTCAAAATGATCTAAATCACGGCGAATCGTAATTTCGGATGTTTTCAATTCTTCTGCGAGTTCTTCAACCGTCATATTATCGCGAAACTCTAGCAACTTCAAAATGCGTTCACGACGTTTTTCAATCGCTACTTTACTATTTCTCATAATATCCCCCTAGTGATAATTCTTGACATGAGCGAGATGTTGTCCTAATTCTCTCGCTTGTTTAACCATAAGTTCCTCTTTATTTTGTTTCTTTAATTGATAATATTTTGCATAGCTGATGTAATAGTATGTTTTTTCGCGTGGGTTAAGCGATTGTTCGTTAATATCCCTTAGGGCATCATGTGCCTTGCTTAGGTTGTTTTTTGCTAAAAAGAAATCCGCATTTAGTTGGTTAAGACTATACACTGGACGAGCAGAATATCGTTTTTTTGTTTTTACCAAGTAAATGTCATTTATTTCTTTATTCAATTTGGTTGCTGACTCCAAATCATCTTTTTGAAGGGAGAGGTAAAATTGATTGACTTTCTTGACCAATTTCAAACTTGCACTACGCTCAAAGATTGCATCATTGATCAACGTATTCAGCTCATCATACATTCCAAGATCGCGATAATAAAGTGACATGAACACCAGCATGGATTGTTGATAACCTTTGATGATATCGATCTTTCTTAGCTTATTCATGAGTGTCAGAGCGCTTTCTGGATCACACTTGATAACGAGTTGTTCAATGCCTTTTTGATACATAAATCTTAAGACTTCAGACAAAACAAAGAAGAAAGCAAAGAAACCCATAATGACAAAATATAGAATTTGATTGAGTACTTTAGGTTCTTGCAGAATAATCCTTGTTGTAAAAACAATGAACACAATGAAGATTACAACCATCATGAATAAGCGAGTTTTTTCCCCAAGTAATAACTTTTTTAATGTAAACATGTGTAGACTCCTTTAAAATATGAAAAGTATTGTTCAAATTGAGTATAACACCAATAATCATAAATGTAAACGTTTACGTCGTTTTATGTGCATAAAAATGATATTATATGAAAATATAGTCCATAAAAACATACATAAAATACAAAAAGCATTGTTTAAATGAACGAAACATCATATAATTAAACTCGAGAAAACGTTTTGATAATCAAAATAATTAAAGGAGAAGCGACATGGCAAAAGTCAATGAAATTACAAAAGATACATGGCTACGGGCTATGTTTCCTGAATGGGGGACATACTTAAACGAATTGATTGAAGATGAAGTGGTAAAACCCAATACCGTGGCATTATGGTGGACAGGTTGCATGGGATTTTGGTTAAAGACTGATCAGAATACAAACATCGCCGTTGACCTATGGTTTGGTAGTGGTAAACGTACGACACGAACAGCCAACATGTTACCAGGTCATCAAATGGCCAACATGTCAGGTGGACGTTTGCAACAACCTAATTTACGCGTACAACCACACGTGCTCGATCCCTTTGAAGTTAAAAAACTCGATGCCGTGGTTGCGACCCATTATCATGCAGATCATATGGACATCTACTTTGCTGCAGCAGTCCTACAAAATATTAAAGAACCCATTCCTTTCATTGGGCCACAAGAATCAGTCAATCTTTGGATCAAATGGGGTGTACCCGCTGAACGATGCATCGTGGTTAAACCTGGTGATGTCATCAAAGTCAAGGATGTTGAAATTGTCGCTTTAGATTCATTCGATCGTACATGTTTAGTGACAACCAATGGATATGAACCTCTTGCAGGAACCATTCCCGATATGGATCAAAAAGCAGTCAACTATTTATTTAAGACTTCAGGTGGAAACATCTATGATGCTGCTGACTCCCATTACTCTATCAGTTTTGCTGATCATGGCAAGAAACATAAGATTGATGTATGCTTTGGTGCATTTGGTGAAAACCCAGTAGGCATTGCAGACAAGCAAACCTCCGTTGACTTACTTCGTATGGCAGAAGCACTCCGTGCAAAAGTTCTTATTCCACTGCATTACGACATATGGGCAAATTTTATGTCTGATCCAAAAGAAATTCTAGCCATCTATGATATGAAAAAAGATGTCCTTCAATATCAATTTAAGCCCTTTATTTGGCAAGTGGGTGGTAAATACACTTACCCAACAGACATCAACCTTCGTGAATATCATCACCGCCGTGGTTTTGAAGACTGTTTCGAAGAAGAACAAAACATTCCTTTCAAATCCATGCTATAAGGAGACATTCATGTTACTAAAAACGATTATTGAAAAAAATCATTATCTATTCTTAGATCACGTTGATTCATGGCAAGAAGCGATTCGCATGAGTTGCAAACCCCTTGAAAACGATGGAACAGTTGATCCTAGTTATGCAGAACTCATCATTGAATGTGTTGATAAATTTGGACCCTACATCGTTTTATTCCCTAATTATGCGATGCCACATTCTACGGAAAATGCCGTAGGTGTTCATGGAACAGCGATTGCGTTTATGAAATTAGAAAAACCAGTATCTTTTGACCCCAATGACTCATCAAAAGATGCCAAAGTATTTTTTACCCTCGCTTCAGTAGATAAAGATCAACACGTTGAAAACATGCAACAACTTTTCGAAATGTTGACTGATGAAACACTACTTGAAGCATTACTTACGGTTCAATCGGTCGAGGACTTGAAAAAGCTCACCGGTGAAATAAACTAGAAAAATAGGAGAGAAAAATGGACGGCTTTTTAAATGTTTTACAAACGATTTGGGAATTTTTCGCGAATAACATTTTAACCCAACCAGCTTACTTCATCGGTTTGATGGTCGTCATCGGTTACTTGTTGCTCAAGAGACCATGGTATGAAGTCTTATCAGGCTTCGTCAAAGCAACCGCAGGTTACTTAATCTTAATCGTCGGTTCTGGCGGACTCGTTGGAAACTTCAGACCTATCTTAGTAGGGCTTAAAGATCGCTTCAACCTAGACGCGATGGTTATCGACCCTTATTTCGGACAAAATGCAGTCACTGCAGGTGTCAACGAAGTCTTCGGACGTGCGTTCTCATCCGTTATGGTGCTCTTGCTGATTGCCTTTATCTTTAACATTCTTCTTGTAGCTTTCAAGAAGTGGACAAAGATGAGAGCAATCTTCACGACTGGACACGTACAAGTTCAGCAAGCATCTACAGCATTCTGGCTAATTCTCTTTGCATTCCCAGCATTGAATGATCCACTAATCCTTTTAATTATGGGTCTTATTCTTGGATTGTATTGGGCAGTAGGTACTAACCTAACAGTTAAGATTACACAAGATTTAACCGATGGTGCAGGATTCAGTATCGCCCATCAACAAATGTTCGGTTTAGCGATTTTCTCTAAACTTGCTGAAAAGATGAACAGTGGTAAAAATGTCTCCAAAAAGCTTGAAGATATGAGATTCCCTGGCTTCTTATCAATTTTTAATGAAAATATTGTCGCTACATCCATCCTAATGGTCGTATTCTTTGGTACAATCTTATTGGTACTTGGTAAAGATTACTTGACCACTGCAGGTTTCTTAGGCGCTGGTAAATCATTCTTTTTCTACATTTTGACAACCGCTCTTAACTTCGCAGTTTACCTAACCATTCTTCAACTTGGTGTTAGAACATTCGTTACTGAATTATCCGCATCTTTCAGAGGTATTTCTCAAAAATTATTACCAGGGGCTGTCCCAGGTGTTGACTGCGCCGTATCTTACGGTTTCGGTTCTCCAAACGCAGTAACCATCGGTTTCTTATTCGGTGCTCTTGGACAATTCTTAGCGATCTTCGCACTTATCGCATTGAAGAGCCCAGTATTAGTCATCGCTGGATTCGTTCCAGTATTCTTCGATAATGCAACTATCGCAGTCTTCTCAAACAACAAGGGTGGCGTACGTGCCGCAATGTTGTTCCCCTTCATCGCCGGCTTAATGCAAGTCTTCGGATCTGCACTCATCGCAAGCTGGGTTGGTATGGCAGCCTATGGTGGATACCTTGGTATGTGGGACTGGGCAGTTGTATGGCCAATCTTCACCGTGCTTATGAAGTTCTTAAGCTACGCAGGTGTCGTCATCATTATCGCAGTACTCGTGCTTATTCCTCAACTTCAATATCGTGCAGACAAGAAGAATTACTTCTTGGTTACTGACGATTACGAACAATACAAAGCAAACAAAGCAGCAGAAGCAAACGCATAAAATAATCTTTTAAGGAGACGAACTTATGATTAAAGTGTTAGTATCATGCGCCAATGGTGCAGGGACATCCTTGTTGATGAAACTCACCGTAGAAAAAGTGTTGAAGCAACTCGGCATTCCCGTGTATAACATTCATCACTGTTCGATTTCTGAAGGGAAGAGTTCAGCAACCCAATTTGATGTTGTATTTTGCCCACTCAATTTCATGAACATGTTCGATCATGCTGTCAAAGCAGGAAAGACCGTCATCGGTCTAAGAAATGTCATGTCTGAAGCAGAATGCAAAGAAAAAGTGATCGCTGCTGGACTTGTTGAAAAATACGCTAAATAACTAAAGTGACTCCTGTGGGTGGCAGACAATGCCATCCACAGGTCCACTTATTCCCAAAGAAACCGGATGAATAGAACATGAAGTTAGATGATTTAAAAGCCAAAAGTCATCAGATTCGCTTGGTCGCTTTCGATCTTGATGGCACCTTATTAAAAAGTGACCACACCATTTCAAAATTAAGTCTTTTAGCCATTCAAAAGCTTCGTGAAAAAGGGATAAAAATCGCGATTGCATCAGGGCGTATTTTCACGATGCTCGAAACTTATTCGCATACCTTGGGTGGTGCTGATTTTGTCATTTCTGTCAATGGAGGCGCCATTGATGATTTAAATAAAGGCGTTTCGGTTGAAAGACAATATTTACCTGCTGAAGATGCGAAACACGTGATTGAATATTGTTTAGATCAACATTTAGATTGTTGCCTACTCACACGAGGTCCTAGTTATTTTGTTAAAGACAGTTTAAGAGTTCAACGTTTTGAGATGTATAATGCGATTGCAGAAAGATCGGGACTCAAAAAGATTGAGATTAAGTATTATGATCACATGATTGAAGACGTGAATCATATTGAAAAGATCTTAGTCCAAGAAATGAATGTTTCAAAAACACATAAAATGATGAAATTTGTCGATCAGCAAACTGCACTCACCTATACCACGAGTGACAAGAATTTGCTTGATGTTTCAGCAAAGGGCATTAGTAAAGGTGACGCTTTAGTAAAAATTGCGTCTTATATGGGAATTTCTCAGGATCAGATCTGTGCTTTTGGTGATTATGACAATGATATCAGCATGTTTGAAGTGGCAGGCATAGCAATCGCTATGGGAAATGCCAGTAAAAGAGCTTTGGAAGCGGCGCATTATGTTACCGAATCCAATGATGATGAAGGAATCGCAATTGCGATCAAAGAGATTTTTAGCGAGGTTATTCGATGAACATACGAAAAATTGTTCTTGATGATTTTTATCGTGCCTATGCTGTAGGACACGTAACGATCGATCAAGACTTACATATTATTGTGGCAAGTGAAGCCATTGAAGGAAAAGCGATTGCCTATCACGGAAAAGACTTTTCCGAAAAGAAGATTCTTTGGGATGACCAGGGCGGAACGATGTCTATCGTTCCCATTCCAGAGACAAACGGTGAATTTTTAGCGGTGAGAAACTTCTTTCCCGGGTTTAATGCAAAAACGGCAAAAGTCGTTCATGTAAAACCTGAAGGGGATGGGTTTATCGTCAGCGATTTTTTAGAACTCCCCTATCTCCACCGATTTGATCTTATTACGGTTGGTGACACGCATTACTTTATTGGAGCGACACTCTGTACCTCAAAGACAGAAAGAGAAGATTGGTCGGATCCAGGTAAAGTATTTGTCGGTGTTTTACCCAAAGATTTAAGCGAAAAAATGACAGTCACTCCCATCATGCATCATCTTTATCACAACCACGGGTATTATCGTGCACCGTATCAAGGAAAAATGTCTGCTTATATTACCAGTGATGAAGGTGTTTTTGTTTTCACACCTCCTCAAAAAGCAAAAGACACATGGCATGTTGACCACATCATTAAAACACGTGTAAGTGATGTTGCCGTGTTTGATATCGATGATGATGGTGAAGATGAAATCTTATCGATTGAACCTTTCCACGGGAATACGATGCACCTCTATAAGAAGATCGATGGTATCTACCAGATCGTCTATACTGTGGATCGACCCATTGAATTTGCCCATGCAATGGAAGGCACGACGCTTCGTGGACAAAAAGCTTTTGTTTGTGGGATCAGAAGACTTAACCAAGAATTGTTTTACTTGATTTTTAACCATGAAACTAAGCAATATCAGATCATTGATATTGAAAAGAATGTCGGACCTGCTAACGTCAAAGTTGTGAATTTAGCAGATAAAGATTTGATTATTGCTGCCAATAATACGATTCATCAAGCCGCGGTTTATGTCGTCACTGAATAAGAGGTGAAATGCATGTTAAACGAAACTTTAGTTCATGTACTAAATGCCAATCAAGACCTACCCAAACAATCACTCGTGAAATTCACGTGGGGGAATGTTTCCGAAAGAGATGAAACGACAGGCTATATCGTCATCAAGCCCTCAGGTGTTGAATACGATGAGCTTACTGTGAATCATATGGTCGTTCTTGATCTAGATGGCAACATCATCCAAGGAAATTATCGCCCCTCATCTGATACAAAGACGCATCTTGAAGTCTATAAAGCATTTCCTGAGATCAAAGGGATTTGTCATGTGCACAGTACGTATGCGACAGCCTATGCTCAGGCAGGTCTTCCTATCTTAGCTTTTGGGACGACCCATGCCGATTATTTTTATGGACCCGTCCAATGTCTTCGTGTCTTGAAAAAAGAAGAGATTGAATCAGATTATGAAAAACATACAGGATTGATCATCGTCGATCATTTCAAGAAAAATGATATTACAGCAACTCCAGGTGTGCTCCTTCAAGGTCATGGTGTTTTTACGTTTGGTAAAAGCGCTAAAGATGCAGTCTATCACGCGGTCGTTTTAGAAGAAGTCGCGCATATGAATGTTTTAACCACCATGATCAACCCTCAAGCAAAACCGATACCCCAATATTTACTTGATAAACACTATTTAAGAAAACATGGCAAAAATGCTTATTATGGACAGGGCAAACCTCATGAATAAATACCGTCTTGGTCTCTATGAGAAAGCCATGCCGAATACACTAACTCTCAGTGAGAAGTTAGTGACGACCAAACTCTCAGGTTTTGATTTCCTTGAATTATCCATCGATGAAACCGATGAGAAACTTGCAAGACTCGATTGGGAAGACAAGCAGATTGAATCTTTAAAGCAATTGATGGAACATCATCAAGTCTTTATTCAATCCATCTGTTTATCAGGACATCGTCGCTTTCCCCTTGGAAGTGAGTCTAAAGAAATCAGAGATCAAGGTCTCTCGATCATGATCAAAGCGATCAGACTTGCTTATAGACTTGGAATTCGTTATATCCAAATTGCAGGATACGATGAATATTACCAACCTTCAAATGAGAAGACAAAAGCATTGTTTATGAATGGTCTAAGACAATCGGTTTTGGTTGCAGCCACCTATGGTGTGGTCTTAGGTTTTGAGACGATGGAAACGCCATTTATGAATACTGTTGAGAAATCCATGGTTTACGTCAATGCTTTAAAAAGCCCTTACCTAGGCGTCTATCCAGATATTGGGAACTTAACGAATGCGCAAGATGGAGATGCAGCTAAGGTTGTCCATGATTTAAAACAAGGACAGGGACATATCATCGCTGCTCACTTAAAAGAAACAAAACCGAACATCTTTAGAAATCTCACATTTGGTGAGGGACATACCAATTATCCCGTATTAATTAGTGAGCTTATTTCCCAGGGTGTACGTTTATTTGTCGGCGAATTTTGGTATAATGGCGAAGAGGACTGGCAACAACGTCTCTTACATGCATCAACATTTTTGAGAGATAAAATTGAAGGAGTGATCTGATTATGGAACGCATTAAACAAGGTCATGCAGTGTCCAAAGGTATTGGGATTGGTCGTGCATTCGTCTATACCCGATACACACCTGAAAAAAAGGTTGTCTATATCGATGAAAAAGATGTAGAAACCACATTTGCACGCTATCATTCAATCCTTCAACAAGCCCATCAAGAAATCGATAGCATTCGTGAATCACTCGAGAAAAAAGGTGATGATAAAGCCAAAATCTTCCAAGCACATTTGGATATTTTGCATGATATCGCCCTCGAAGAAATGATTGAACAATACATCAAGCAAGAACGTTTTTCGATTGCATATGCAGTTCATGAAGCATTCGATATGTTTATCGAGATCATCTCTCAAGTCGAAGATGATTTAATTAAAGAACGTGTCGCGGATTTGAAAGATGTTAAAAATCGGGTGCTTCGTATCGAAGAAGGTCTTCCTGAAACCAATCTATCACGTCTATCTGAACCTTCAGTGATAATTGCTGATGACCTCTATCCTTCGGATACAGCAACCTTAGATAGAAATTATGTTGAAGCGTTGATTACCGAAATTGGTGGTGTCACCTCTCATACGGCGATTATCGCGAAAAGTTATGAAATACCTGCGATTTTAGGAATCGAAGGTGTGATGAAAAAAGTTAAACATGGAACACCAGTGATCGCGGATGCGATCAAAGGTGAACTCATTATCGATCCTGATGAAAAATTGATTGATGAGTACCAGATCAAGAGAAAAGAATATAAAGCAAAACAAGCGCTATTAATAACATATCTCCCACTCAAGCCAATCACTAAAGATAATATCAAAGTGGAAGTGACATTAAACATTGGTTCAGCCAGTGATGAAGAGTTATCCTACGTGCCATATGTGGATGGAGTCGGGCTATTTAGATCTGAGTTTCTCTACATGGAAAACGATCATTTACCGACCGAAGATGAACAATATCAAGTCTACGCGAAAGCCCTCAAAGCCTTTGGTGAAAAACCAGTCATCTTACGCACCTTAGATATTGGTGGCGATAAAGAGCTATCCTACCTTGCATTACCTAAAGAAGATAATCCTTTCTTAGGATGTCGCGCCATTCGCTTATGTTTTGAACATCCCGATATTTTACAAACACAACTACGTGCGGCACTTCGGGCTTCAGTCAATGGTAATCTTTGGTTGATGTTTCCTATGGTGGGATCCATCGATGACATCGAAAAGATTCACGATGCAGTCAGTCAAGCGAAAGTATCCCTTGATAGTGAAAAGATACCCTATAGCACTGATGTCAAAGTAGGTGTCATGATCGAAATCCCATCCCTTATCTTGATCGCTGATCATGTGGCAAAGATGGTTGATTTCGCTAGTATCGGTACCAATGACTTATGTCAATACTTAACGGCTGTTGATCGTCTAAATCCCTTGGTATCATCTTATTACCAAAGTTATTCACCCGCGATGTTTCGTATTATCAAGATGGCAATCGATGCCTTTAATAAAGAGCATAAGCCCATCTCCGTATGTGGTGAACTTGGTGGTGACCCCATCGCAGCACCTATTCTCTTAGGATTAGGCATGCGCAAAATCTCGATGGCAAAATCATCGGTAGCCAAAATTAAAAAGATTATTACCTCGCATGATATGGTTAAGTTTAGTCAAGCAGCACACCATATCTTGAATTTAACAAAAGAAAAAGACGTGATTGAATATGTTCAATCCGTACTTAAATTGGAGGATTAACTATGATTAAACGTCAAGTACTCGTGAAAAACCCTTCTGGTCTTCACGCACGTCCAGGTTCTGATTTTGTGAATTTAGCATCCAAGTTTAACTCAAACATTAAAGTATTTAAAATCGACCAACCGAATAAAGTTGCCAATGCGAAATCGATTATCTTTGTACTCTCATTAGGTATTAAACGAGATACAACCATTGAAATCTCTGCAGAGGGTGTCGATGAAGAAAGAGCTGTTGAAGCACTTGTACAGTTAGTTGAAAGTGGCTTTGGTGAATTATAATTAAACAAAGTGGACATAGGTCCACTTTTTTATTGGAGGTTAATCTGTTGATACTGTTTTGGTGAATAACCCGTGTGCTTTTTAAAGAGTGTTGAGAAATGTGAACCCGAAGAGAAACCGAGCATACTGGCGATATCTGTCATGGGTAATTCGTTTTGCTCGATGAGTTTTTTAGCTTCAACCATTTTCATATGAATCAACCACTCGTGAAAATTGACACCCATAATTTTTTTGAACATCCGTGATAAATGTTCAATACTCACAAAATTGATTTTTGCAAGGTCTTCGAGTTTAATTTCATCACCGATATGACGATGGACATAAAGCACAACATTTTTGATAAGTGGTGGTAATTGTTTTGAATTGAATTCGTGCACCGCTTCAGCAAAGTGAACGATAATATCTCGTGTCATTCGCTCAATATCTAAACTGCTCTTCATCTGTTCAATCATGATTCCATGCATGGTTGACAAGCGATGAGCGTGAAGATGATCAAGTCCGCCTTCGATCGCTTTGCGTGTCGCGAGTGTATTAAGTATGATCAAACTGTTTTTTTGATTGCGTAATGAATCACGTGGAACACGTTCAGGGATTCTTACTTCACGAGAAACTTTAATGACACGGTTAATTTCTATGAGATCACCTTGTTTGATCGCTTGCATCAGTTCGTTTTCAATCGCATAGTTATGCTCAACGATTTTAAGCTCATCCTCATCATTAGAAACGATGTGTTCGTTGGACACTTTTTTCTTTTTTTGCCGTATCATTCGAATCGATAGATCTTGTTCATAAGTGGGATGTTGAATAAGTATGGCATAGATAAACCTAAGATCATTAGGATTTAGGATGCACATATGATCAAAAAAGGAAGATAGAATAAGTGATTCCTTCGAGTTTGCTTTAAGATCCTTTTTTAGCTGGTTAAGAGCTTCCACTGAATAATCCCCATCGAGATAAGGTCCGAGAATCAATCGGTAATCTTGAAAATCAATGATTGCACCCGACAGGTTATATCTGTCATCATATTGAACCATGATCGCCTCTTTTTGGATAGGCTTTGTGTTTAATAATGTTGAAATCAGTTGATCATACCAAGAGTATAAAATACTAGGCATCATCTCATCCGCGTGATTTTTAATAAGTTGATCTTGATGATAAACTCGCATCCCAACATTCAACCATTGATGAAGATGACTAACGATTCGTTCAATAGATTCCATTGAAATCTCCTTTTTGATGTATACGGGACAATTATATCAAAAATATATAAAAATATATCAAATATAAGGATGAAAACATTTACATAAAACGGTATGATGTTAGTGAAAGGAGTGTCATTATGAACAAACATCAATTAAACAAGGGATGGAAATTTACGAAAGAAAAATGGATGCCATCCGATGATCATCAGACGTGGGTTACGATTGATTTACCTCATACATGGAATAATATCGATGGCCAAGATGGTGGAAATGATTATCATAGAACAATTTCAACCTATGTGAAAACATTCGATTTTGAACCTCAACTTGCTCGAACACTAATCGAATTTGAAGGTGTCAATAGTATTGCAACGGTTATCTTGAATGGAGAAGAACTAGGAACCCATCATGGAGGGTATTCAACCTTTCGATTTGATATCACAGATATCGTAAAAAGAGAAAATAATCAACTTATTGTTTATGTGGACAACACACACCATGAAGATGTTTATCCACTCGCTGCTGATTTTACTTTTTATGGAGGAATCTATCGTTCTGTCTCATTGGTCGAAACCAATGATCTATCCTTTGATCTGCTCTATAAAGGTGGACAAGGTGTGTATGTCTCTCAAGAGCGTGTATCAAGGGAACAAGCCCTTCTCAAAATAGACATATATTTGAATCAATCTACCCAAAATCATGAGACATTGTTATTGACTTCAAAAGTAAAAGATCAAACAGGACATGTAGTCAGTAATGAACAAAAATTCATTGAATCCAACCAAAAGCATCATCAAATTAAGCTCAGTGTGGATCAACCACATTTATGGCAAAGCACAGATGATCCCTACTTATATACCGTGGTTGTAGAAATCTCTAAAGGCTCTAACATGCTTGATCAACGCTCTATACCCACAGGATTACGCTATTTTTCTTTCGATCATGAAAGCTTTTACTTAAACGGTATAAAGACAAGACTCAATGGCGTCTCAAGACATCAAGATCGTAAAGATGTAGGAAATGCTCTAACCCAAACGATGCATGAAGAAGACATCAAATTGATTAAAGAAATTGGTGCGAATTCCATTCGTCTTGCCCATTACCAACACGCAGATTATTTCTATTCGCTCTGTGATCAAGAAGGATTTGTCATTTGGGCAGAGATTCCATATATTTCGATGACATCGAAAACAGATCACAATGGAACAAATGCTTTAGAACAGCTTGAAGAACTGATTATTCAAAACTTTAATCACTCATCCATTATCATGTGGGGTATCTCCAATGAAATTACAATTGGGGGGAAGAAAAACAACCTCGATAACATATTGGTGATGTTAAATGAAAAAGCAAAACAACTCGATCCCACACGTGTCACCACCATGGCACACGTCTCAATGTTACCAATCAACGATATTCAAGTGACATTGTCTGATGTTATGGGTTACAATCATTATTTTGGATGGTATGGAGGTAAAGTTGAAGATTTCAACACTTGGCTCCATCACTACCGCCAACAAAACCCAACGCGCCCACTTTGCTTAAGTGAATATGGAGTTGAAGGGATTCATACCTATCATACAGAAACTCCCCAAGTAAAAGATTACAGTGAAGAATATCATGCTCTATGGCATGAAAAAGCATATGAGATCCTTTCTAATACACCCTATATTTGGGGGACATATGTTTGGAATATGTTTGCATTTGCAGCGGATTTCAGAGATGAAGGTGGATCCAAAGGGATGAACAACAAAGGATTAGTCACCTTCGATCGAACCATTAAAAAGGATGCTTTCTACTACTACAAAGCAAGATGGTCTAAAGAAGATGTGTTACACATCTGCGCGAAACGTTTTAAAGAACGCAATCAAAAAGACATAGAAGTGAAAGTGTATAGCAACCTTAAAGATGTCACACTTGAAGTTAATGGAACTCAAGTCAAAAAATCACAAACCGATGGTGTTATTCACACGTTCAATGTATCTTTAAACCCAGGAGAAAACGCAATCAAAGCATTGTCGAACAGCCTTTTCGATGAAACGACATTTATCCTAACCGATATAAAGAATCCAACTTATGAAATGCCAGCAGAAGAAAAAGATAAAGGTGTATTCAATTTGAATGTCCCAAAGAATTGGTTTGATGATATCTCTGAACAAGAAAGACCCCTTACCATCAATCCACTAAATTTATCTGTCAAAGATACGATAGCTACCATCTTAAATCATGCTCAAGGAAAAATACTCGCTGAAACGTTACTTGCAGATCTATTAAATCATCCTTTCTTCTCGATGATGGAAAACATGAGTTTCGAACAACTAAGAGAGTTAGCTAAGCAATCATTCCCATATGGAGCTTACGTTAAACTAAACGATGAACTCCAAAAAATAAAAAAATAATATAATAATGATAGGAGAAAAATATGCAATCACAATCAACAGTCACGTATAATCGTGCTAAGCCATGGCAGATCGGCTTCTTTGCATTAAACAACACGGCTACCAATATTTACATGTTTGCCTTTATGTTCATTTCTTACTATGCAACAGGAATTGCAGGATTACTCGTCGTTGCAGTTTCAACCATTTTGACTGCAATGCGAATCTTTGATGGAATCACTGACCCCATCATTGGCTTTTTAATCGATAAAACCAAAACAAAGTTAGGTAAATTTAGACCCTTTATGCTTTTAGGGAATGTTATTTTAGCGATCACAGCAGTCGTCATTTTTAAAACAACACACTTGCTTCCTGAAGCCTTCCGTTTAGTCTATTTTATTTTCATCTATGTTTTATATATCATCGGTTATACATTCCAAACTGCAACAACCAAATCTGCACAAACAGTATTGACCAATGATCCAAAACAACGTCCTTTATTTACCCTCTTTGATGCCATTTACAATACCGTCTTATTCATTGGATTACAATTGATTGTATCTACAGTTTTGGTTCCTAAATACGGTGGCTTTACCAATGGACTTTTCAACGATTTATTACTCATTGCGATTCCACTATCTTTCCTATTCACTATATTAGCAATATGGTCGATTTGGAATAAAGATGTTCCAGCAAATTGGGGAACTGGTGAAGTTGAAAAGGTACGCTTTAGAGATTATTGGCCAGTTATTAAGCGTAATCGCCCTTTACAAATGCTTATTATTTCCGCCTCTACTGACAAACTTGCAAACTCTGTGAAATCAAATGCAACAACGACAGTCATTATTTATGGGATCTTGATTGCCAACTATGCATTATCAGGACAACTCATGCTCGTTACCACGATTCCTACCATCTTGATCACGTTATTTGGTATTCAATACGCACGTCGCTTAGGGATTAAAAAAGCCTATGTGCTTGCAACTTGGTTATCGATTATCTTAAGCTTAGTGCTCTTTGCATACTTATTACTAGCCGATTTAACTGCGATCAGTTTAAATCCCATTAATCTGACGACTGTGATCTATTTAATCTTGATTTCACTCGTCGGTGGTGTGGTTGCGATTGGTGGTAATATCGTTATTCCGATGATTGCAGATACCTCAGACTATGAAACCTATCGTTCTGGACAATATATCCCTGGGATGATTGGGACAATCTTCTCATTTGTCGATAAACTGATTTCATCGCTTGCTACTGTCATTGTAGGTTCCTTTGTCGCAATGATTGGTTACACCGAAACATTGCCTCAAGTCGGTGAATCAGCAACTCCTCAGCTCTTCTGGATTGGTATGATTTTCTTTATCTTCGTTCCCATCTTTGGGTGGGTTGCATCGATCATCGCCATGAAGTTTTATAAACTTGATGGAGAAGAAATGAAACGTATCCAACAAGAACTCCACGATCGTTCAGTTAAAGCATAAGTCGAAAGGTGCCAACTTGGCATCTTTCTTTTTTTAGAAAATGTTATAATGGATTAGGTGATTCTATGAAAGTTGTCGTTATTGGCGGTGGGGCAAGCGGATTAATCGCAGCCATCACCTTAAAAGAATTAGGCTCTGATGTGACATTGATCGAACGCAATCCAAAATTAGGTAGAAAAATTCTCGCCACCGGTAACGGTAGGTGCAATTTTATGAATATCGATGCCACGGAATATCAATACAATCATCCCTATTTTGTCAAACCTGTCTTTGAACAGATGAGTCCAGAAAAGACGCTTCATTATTTTGAGAACCTCGGTGTGACTGCACGAATCGAAGATTTAGGCAAAGCATATCCATTCTCTGAACAAGCATCATCGATCGTGGATGTTTTAGTCTATGAAATCGAACGATTAGGAATTCCAGTCATCTTTGATGCAAAAGTAACACAACTAACTAAACCCTATGATTTTGAAATCACTTTAGAGAACGGGACAAGTTTACACGCAGATCGTGTTATCCTAGCCACCGGAGGGAAAGCGATGCCCAGATCAGGATCAGATGGTTTAGGATACACACTAGCACAATCCTTTGGGCATAAGATCACGACATTGTTCCCTGCTCTTACCAAATTAGAGTTGGACAGTCCTCACTTAAAACAAATAGATGGCGTCAAAATACAAGGGACGGTGGAGTTGCTTCAATACGGACAAGTCCTTCAAGTTGAAAAAGGCGACGTCCTTTTTACCAAATATGGCATCAGTGGACCCACTATATTGCAACTTAGCAGAAAAGCGAATGAACTATTGAGTTTGGAACAAGAAGCAGAAGTCAAAGTGATCTTGGTTGAGCATCTAGATCGTCGGGAACTTGCCAAACGATTTTTAACACTTGAGCATAAAACAGCTTATTTCAGTTTAGTCGGATTGGTGCATAAAAAGCTCATTTTACCGCTTTTGAGTGATGCCAATATCAATCCTGACTCACAAGTTAAAGATGTGCCTAAGCCCCAAATCAATCGTCTTATCCACCTCTTATATGATTGGCGATTTAAAATCACTGGATCTAAAGACTTTGATGATGCCCAGGTGACTGCGGGGGGGATTGAAATCAACGATGTGAATCCTCAAACACTAGAATCAAAATTAGTCTCAGGTCTGTTTTTCTGTGGTGAGATTTTAGATATCGATGGTATCTGTGGTGGCTATAATCTCCAATGGGCATGGTCAAGCGGCTATGTTGCAGCGAAATTTGCTGCAAGAGAGAAGAAAAATTAATAAAATTGAAAGAAACTATTTCACTTTCAGGGTTTTAGCGATAAACTAAAACCAAAGGAGTGATTCGATGGGAAATAATGATTTGATTCAATTGGCTAAAAGTTTAGAACTTTGCGATGAAAGAGGATTAGTTGCTAAATGTGTTATTGCCTATACTGGAGCACATCAAGCAGCCAATATTATGTTTGGTAGAACTCAAGGTGCTGGATCAGATGGATTTGTTGGTATATTTAAAGACCAAGTGGTATGTTTTGATGCGAATATCATGGGAACAAAACCTACAAAAGAACGTTTCAGAGTATCCTTCGAATTTATTACAGCACACGAGGTTAAAAAAGGATTTCTTGGTTTAAACAATCAACTCACAATTTCGACTGAAAAAGATTTTTTCAAACTGTATTTCATGGGAAAACGTCGTCCTATGATTGAACAGATTAATCAAGCTATAAAATAAAAGGAAATGAACCCTATTAAGGGTTCTTTTTTTAACGCTCTTTGAACCAATCCATGTTATAATGTGGAATGTTTGAAGAGGTTCATATGAAGAAGAAATCGATATTGTTACTCCTCGTCATCTATATCACTTTTATCGCACTCGGATTGCCCGATGCTCTTTTAGGTTCAGCATGGAATTTAGTCAGATCAGATCTTCAAACCTCGTTAGGAACATTGGGGATGATGACGGTTTTAGTTTACCTCATGTCCATTTTCGCTACTTATAACGCACCACGATTATTACGTATTTTCCAAACAAAATACATCACGATGTTCAGCGTTATCTTTACTGGGGTTGCGCTAATCCTTATTTCTCAGGTGAATCAATTCTATCAAATTCTCTTCTTTGCTATTCCCTTAGGTCTTGGCGCAGGAGCGATTGACGTATCACTCAATCACTACTTAGCTTCTCATTATGAAGCGAAACACATGAACTATCTTCATTCATTTTATGGGATTGGTGTGACCGCAGGACCCTCGATTATGGCTTATACATTATCACAAAATTCGTGGCGCATGGGATATATCATTGTAGGCTCACTTTTGTTATTCATTGCATTTCTCCTCTTTTTATCACTTAAGCTTTGGATTAAAGAAACCAAGGAACATCGCGAAATGCACCATCCAACCATTGGAACCAAACAGATTTTGACCACGAAGGGTGCCGTTGTGAGTATTATCATCTTTGTGATTTATGTTCACATTGAGTCACTCGCTGGCGTTTGGATTGCGAGTTACTTTTATATTATCAAGGGTGTCGATTATGCCACAGCTGCGCTATTTACGACCACGTTTTATTTAGCGTTGACGATTGGCAGACTCACGAGTGGATTTCTATCATCGAAAATATCAGCAAAAAAACTCATTGTCATAGGATCAATGCTTATGATTATTGCTGCACCCATGCTTTGGATCAGTGTTCAAAAACTCAGTGCTTACTTCATCATCGTCTTTATTTTAGGTTTAGGTGCTGCACCGATTTATCCAAATATGATGTATTTGAATAGTCACGTTTTTTCTAAAGAGAAATTGAGCAAGATCATGAGCTTACAAATGGGGATTGGGTATTTAGGCTTCGGGTTATTAACACCTGCTGCAGGTGCACTATTTCAATTAACGACTATCGCCATTTATCCTCTAATCATGGTGGCAATTACATGGATATTAGGTTTCTTGGTTTATCAATACATGAAACAAATGAAGCAACCGATAATAAAAAGTGATCTCAACTAAGAGATCACTGAAAGATTTCTGATATCAATAAGATATTTTTGATGATTCACATCTTCAATGAGTGCACCATATCGTGGGTGCATCAAAATGACTTTATATAAATTGATGCGGTGGATTTGGTCTATTTCTTTCATTAAGTAAGCCCGATGACCCTCTTCAAATCCGATAAACTTCATGGGAATTCGTTTTCCATTGACCCTATAGATGAGTCCTAAACCTAATGATGGGTAAGGGATTTTTTTTATAAAAGAATGGGGATAATTCAATCTGTATTGCAAATCGTTAATCGAATATCTCCGTTTTTTTAATTCACGCTTATACGCTTTAAAACGAACGATTGTCATTATCCATAATCCTAGGGTTCCGCCAGTTGCAATCACTAATCCTAGCCATAGATTTCCATCAAAACCAAAAAACCATAAAACGACAAAAGACACAAACAAGGTATCCAAAAAGATAAAGATCGAGATGAGATCACGATAGGTATGATTGAGTTTTTCTAATAACATGTTAAGACCTCCTCACTTAATATACGTGATAATGAGTGTTTTTATTGGACCATATTTGCATTATTTATCTTGAACTTCAAAATAAAAGCGCTATAATAAAGTAAAGGATGGTGAAGCCCCATGGTTCAACCACAACCACTTTCGAAAGCGGACAAGATCATCAAAGTACAACAGATTTATTTCCATATTTCTTTAGCACTTATTCCAGTCAGTATCGTTTTATATACCATAGGTGCGATTTTCGCTCGTGCCGTAACGGCAACACCTCGATTTGTCATCTATGTTGCCACGTACTTGTTTTATTATCATATTGCACATTTTCTTTTTGGTTTCTTCAGCATCTTTTACTATATACATCAAATTAGAAAAAAAGTAGTGAAGATGAAGATCTATAAAACCATTGTTGGAATCTTGATCACACCAGTAAGTGCCGTTGTTTTATATGCTGCAATTTTATTGATTGCATTAACTCAATGTGCTGCCTAATCTTTTAAAACTTACAAAAACAATTCGATAAAGTCTTTATAAATGAATCTTTTTGTGCTATACTCCGAAATAGATTAGAAACGATTGGAGGGTTTTTTAATGGACTGTATTGTTCGTGTCGAAAACCTTGTGAAAAGCTACGGGGAGATCAAAGCAGTTAATGACATCTCTTTCAAGGTTAAACGAGGGAGTCTTTTTGCTTTTTTAGGACCCAATGGAGCGGGTAAATCCACCACCATCAATGTCATGACCACACTTCTTGATAAAGACAGTGGTCAAGTCTTTTTGAATGAACAAACCGATGATGCCTATTTTAGAAATAAAATTGGGGTCGTTTTTCAAGGAAATGTGTTGGATGAAGATCTCACAGTGAAAGAAAATCTAATTTATCGTGGAGCACTTTATCTCAAGGATAAAGTTGCAGTTAAAGCGCGTTACGATGAACTTGCGAAGTACCTTAATCTTTACGAATTTGAAAACCAACGTTATAAAACATTATCAGGTGGTCAAAAACGACGTACGGAAATTGCTCGTGCATTATTTTCAAATCCAGAAATTCTTTTGCTAGATGAACCGACCACAGGACTCGATCCTGAAACACGTCAAATTGTTTGGAAAGTTATTGAAGATTTGAAGAAAAATCATGGCATGACCATTTTTTTGACCACGCACTATATGGAAGAAGCAGCGAATGCAGATCATGTCGTCATTATTAACAAGGGGAAGATCGTCGCAGAGGGTACACCAGCGCAACTCAAAGATGAGTATTCTTATGACAGATTAAAAATCGTCGCAAAAGATAAAAAAGCATTGATTGATGCACTAGAAAAAATGAATAAACCCTATGAGAAAATTGCCGATCAATTTATTATGATCGTGAGTGATGCTGAAGAAGCCATTACGATGATCAATCAACTAAGAGAAAACATTGCCCAATTTGAAATGGTAAAAGGAACGATGGATGATGTCTTCATTCAAGTGATTGGAGGGGAAAATCATGTATGATTTGATGAGTTTAGTCAAACGTCACACCCTTAAGTTTTTACGAGATAAAACAGCGGTATTCTTTTCGTTTCTCTCAATTATCATTCTCTTAGCACTTTACTTTCTTTTTATCGGACGTCAGTACACTTCTGATTTACAAGGAGTCAGTGATGAATTAAAGATTTTCATTTCTGTCGGTGTCATTATGGGTGGGGTTCTTGTTATCAATACAGTTTCTTTATCCTTAGGTGTCATGGGGAATGTGATTACAGATCTGGAATACAAGAAGCTTGATGCATTTCTAGTGACTCCCATTAAGCGATATAAAATTATTTTATCCTATTACTTAACATCGATTTTAGTCACTTCAATTCTCACCTTAGTCATGTGGGTTTTGACCATACTCTATGTAGGAATTTTCTCAGGTTACTGGTATTCGTTTGCTACTATCATGAAGGTTTCAGGCTTGCTCATATTCTTCACCTTCATTTCAGCGACTTTGATGATATTTTTAACCACATTATTAAAGTCAGTGAATGCGTTTGGGACTTTATCAGGAGTTTTGGGTACCTTAATCGGATTTATCAGTGGAATTTATATGCCTTTATTTGTCCTTGGAAAATCCATGTCATTTGTCGCATCTGCTGTACCTTTCACGCATATGACCATCTTATTAAAAAATGTGATGCTCGCAGAACCCTATGCAGAATTACCCATACAAATGGTTCAAGAAATCGAGATTTTTTATGGAACACTGGAAATCGGTATCTTTGGACAGGAAGTCAATATGATTTGGATCATGCTCGGATCACTCATCCTCGGATTTGTCTTACTTTACTTTAGTTACCGCAATATGAGTAAGAAAATGGGTAAATAAGCAACATAAACTTACTTAAGAAGGAGTCAGAAAATGATTCCTTTTTTTGTTTTTACATCTTCTTTACAATAGTCTTACTGATTTATGATTTCTAACAAATTCTATTTTACCTATAATGAACATGGAAAATATAAAAAGGAGATTATGTATGAAAAAATTAGTCTTATTAGCAATGCTTGTCTTCACTCTGACTTTAGTCGCTTGTACACAAGCAGAGCCAGAGTTTAATCTAGAAAGTACGATTACGGTATATACACGTGATACCACCTCAGGAACTCGAGATGGATTTATGAACGGGATTGGTTTTGGTCCTGCAGCCAAGAGTGATGATTTACTTGTTGAAGGTTTCGTTATCAAAGACAATACCGCGATTCTAAACGCGATGTCTATTGATGAGTATGGCATCGGATATGTTTCATTATCCTCTGTGAATGACACCATTAAAGCGCTAGAATTTGAAGGTGTTGCACCTACAGAAGCCAACGTTATTAATAACACTTATGCATTAAAGCGTCCTTTCAACTGGATGGTTCGCGCCGATGGTGATTTCCCCTCTCAAGCAGTTGAGGATCTCGTCAATGCGTTTGTCGCTTTCCTAGGAACAACCGACGCAGCAGATATTATCAATAATGCAGGTGCGATTGCATTATCTACGACAACGACTTGGGATTCCATTAAAGCTCAACATCCGATCACTCAACAAGATAACTCAGGTGTGACCGTTAGATTTGGTGGTTCAGATTCTATTCAAAAGGTAGCTGAAGCATTGACAGCAGCATTTACTGCAAAAGCTGGTAACTTCGTCGCTGAACACGATCATACAGGATCTGGAGATGGTTGGAAACGCACCAATGATCCAGCAGTTAAAGATACCACTGTTGGTAAAGATGTTGGATTTGCATCACGTCCATTCACCTCTACAGAAACCGCTAATGTGACTGTTGAACAATATGGTCAACTCGCATGGGATGCGATTGTGGCAATCGTGCATTTAAATAACCCGATTTCCAATATGACCGCTGACACATTAAAGAAGATTTATGAAGGAACATATTCCACTTGGGCCGATGTTCCAAACGCGTAAACCTTGATTAGTTGAAACATCAAGGGATCCTTTGGGTCCCTTGTTTTAGTTGAAAGGAGTTATCCATCCATGCAAAATGCCATCAAGAAAAAGTTTCAAAAGAATGCATTAGTGGACATGACGGTTCATCAGATTTTAAAAGGTTTAGCCATCATATCAGCATCCTTTATCTTTGTCATAGCAGGGGTCATCTTCGCCAAAGGGATTACCCCCTTTATTACGGATAATGGAGGATTAGGAGCAGTCCCGTTTATCCCTTTTTTAACCGGAAATACTTGGCTCATTGGACCCACATTCCAATCAAATTTATACAGTGTAGGGTTTATTATCATCCAGACCATATATGTGGTTTTCTTATCATTATTTATTTCATTTCCCATCGGTGTTTTAACAGCTTTATTCATCGCTAAAATAGCACCTAAACGGATTGCAGAGATTTTCCGCACCATCATCGAGATGCTCGCATCGATTCCTTCCATCATTTATGGGCTTTTTGGAGCAATCGTTATTCTTCCGTTTATCTATGATTTTTCAGCCCTTTTTGGCTTTCAATCGAAAGGTGGGAACTCAGTTTTATCTGCCGTAATCATTCTTGCACTCATGACGATTCCCACGATAACGACGGTTGCTGAAGTAGCGATTCGTTCCGTGGATTCCACATTAATCCATGGGTCACTCGCTTTAGGAGCAAGCCCAACACAGACCTATTTCAAAGTAGTCCTAGCAGCGGCGAAATCCGGGATTTTCACTGGGGCAATCCTTGGCGTGGGTCGTGCATTAGGTGAAGCGACTGCTGTATCCCTTGTAGCAGGAGGTCGAAGATCAGGCTTATCATTTAACATTTTTGATACCACATCGACATTGACAACCACCATGCTAGAGGGGATGAAAGAATCTGCGGGACTCGATTATAATATCCGCTTCTCTGTAGGTATCATCCTTATGGCTGTTATCCTAATTACCAATTTCATCTTAAACACCATCAAGAAGAAAGTGGGTGGAATCGATGTCAAATAAACGAAGATTCAGCGATGGTTTTCTTCAAGTGATTACGTATGGCTCAGCCCTTTTCACCCTTGTCATCTTGTCATTGATTATTGGGTATGTTGTTACACATGGTGTGAGATTACTCAACAAAGATTTGATCACGAATAATTATCTTGCGGTTAACTATATTGCAGGATTTGATGATCAAACCGCTTTATGTAACTGTCCAGCTGACCAAAATTATCCAGATGATGTCTATTACTCAGAGGTATGGGGACTTGCCTTAAAGGATGATATTGACTTACTTGGGAAAAATATTGTGGTAGTTTATGATGTTCATGAAAATTCACCTCTTAACGATATGGTGAACAAAGGTGTAAGCGATCAAAGATTATCTTTAGGTGTTAATTATTCAATCATTCGAATTGCGTATGATGATCGTCCGTCATCACTCTCACGTTATGGATCAGAAATCATGATTCAAGAACTCAATGAAATGGACCATATTAGAGAACTTGAGTTCACCACATCGGGTGGTGGAATTCGAGGATCCATCATCACGACATTTTATTTGATATTTATTACACTCATCATTGCTCTACCCATCGGTGTCGGTGCAGCCATTTATCTCAATGAATACGCGAAAAAGAATCGCTTTACACAACTCGTTCGTTCTTTGATTGAAACGTTAACAGGCGTTCCTTCCATTATTTATGGTTTGATGGGTCTTGCGGTCTTTGTTCCTTTTATCGTTAGAATCACCGATGCTACTGGAGGTAACATTTTATCAGGAGCGATGACACTCGCTGTCATTTTGATGCCGGTTGTGATTAGAACAACAGAAGAGAGTTTAAAAGTGGTTCCTGATGATTATCGCTATGCATCACTCGCCCTTGGTGCAAGTAAGACACAGACAACATTTAAGGTAATCTTGCCTAATGCATTTCCAGGGATATTAACCGCGACACTCCTAGCAATCGGCAGAATCATAGGTGAAAGTGCTGCTCTCGTATTTGCGATAGGAACAGCGATTAAAGATGAGGTAAGTCTCACAGGTCAATCGACCTCACTTGCTGTTCACATATGGTCCATGATGTCTGATGAACCCGCAAACATTGATTTATCAACAACGATAGCACTCATTATCTTAATCATCGTCTTAACCTTAAATATCTCCATTAAATTCGTCACGCGTAATTTTAGAAGAAAGTATGGTGTAAACTTATGAATCAGACACAAAACATTGTCTTCAACATCAAAGAATTAAATCTATTTTATGGTCAGACTCAAGCGCTAAAATCGATTGAACTGCCCATCTATGAAAAAGAAGTTACCGCACTCATTGGACCTTCAGGATGTGGTAAATCAACCTTTTTAAGAACACTCAATCGGATGAATGATTTAGTCGAATCATGTAAAATAGAAGGTGAAGTCTCATTTCATCAAGAAAATATCTACGAACCCATGACTGATGTGATCGGATTGAGAAAAAGAGTAGGCATGGTATTTCAAAAGCCCAATCCGTTTCCTATGAGTATTTATGACAACATCACCTATGGCCCCAAATGCCAAGGGATTAAAGATAAAAACACTTTAAGAGAAATCGTTGAAGAATCCTTAAAACAAGCGGCATTATGGGATGAAGTCAAAGACCGTCTTAAGGAATCAGCTCTTTCTTTATCTGGGGGTCAACAGCAACGGTTATGTATTGCAAGAACGATTGCAATGAAACCAGAAGTCATCTTGATGGATGAACCTACATCAGCGCTAGACCCTGTCGCAACCGCCAGAATTGAAGATCTCATTATGGACCTTAAAAAGAATTACACGATTATTATCGTGACACATAATATGCAACAAGCTGCTAGAATCTCTGATAAAACCGCCTTCTTCCTTTTAGGTGAATTGATTGAGTATGGCGATACATCCCATATGTTTTCAACACCAGAGCATAAGAAGACAGAAGAATACATCACCGGTCGCTTCGGATAATATGATATAATGAAGGAGACAACACTATGACATTAAGACAATCATTAATGACATCCATTGAAGAACTCAAAAAGGAAGTCGCAGCTATGGCAGATCTTGCCTTAGCCAATTTAAGAGAAGGATTAAAAGCATTTAAAACGAATGATTTAGTGCTTGCTCGTGAAGTTATCGATAAAGATGAAGACGTCGATAAGTACGAGGAAGAGATCGCCAAAAGTGCGTTAAAAATCATTTGGAAGGAACAACCAGTCGCCAGTGATCTAAGACTTGTGACAGGTATTCTTAAACTCATTACTGATCTTGAACGCATCGGAGATCATGCTTCTGATGTCGCTGAAATGACACTGCATCTAACGGATTCACGTAATCAACGCGTCATGCCTCTGACATCAAAAATGGCAGAAGTCGTTGAACAAATGGTATTAAAAAGCATTGATGGACTTGTAAAAGTTGATGAAAAACTAGCCAGAGAAGTCATTGATCAAGATGATGAAGTGGACTCGCTTTTCCAGCAAGTGATTAACAAAATGACGACAGAACTCAAAAATGATAACATTGATCCCAATGAAGCAATCTATATTTTGATGGTTGCTAAATACTTCGAACGTGTGGGAGATCATGCGGTCAACATCGCACAGTGGATCATCTTTATGGTTAAGGGAACTCACAAAAATACACTACTTTTCTAGGAGGGTGTTTATGCCAAAAATATATTATGTCGAAGATGATCAAGCCATTGGTTATATTATCGAAAAAACCATTGCTCATGCTGGTATGGATGGGGAAGGGTTTAAGACTGCTGAATCATTTATGAGAGCATTTAAAGAAGAGAAACCCGACATGATATTACTTGATATCATGTTACCGGATCGCTCAGGACTCGATGTTCTCCAGTGGGTAAGAAAACAAGATCAAACGATTCCTATTATGGTTGTATCGGCTTTACAAAGCGAAATGGACAAAGTTATTGCTTTAGATCATGGCGCAGATGATTACATGACAAAACCCTTCGGTGTACTTGAATTAACTTCCCGTATTCAATCAAAATTGAGAAAACTAAATGATGATCGAAAGTGGTCGATTGGTAATGTCATCCTCGATGATAAGAAGCATCAACTCACAGTGGAAAACACATATGTTTATTTGACCAATAAAGAATATTCAATATTAAAATTACTGATGAAAAACCAAAAAAACGTTGTCTCAAAAGAAACGATATTTAAGGAAGTATGGGAAACTGACTTCATCGGTGAGACACGAACTTTGGATATGCACATTAAATCGCTTCGCGAAAAACTCAAGTCACAAAACAGCACAGCTGAAATCGTGACGATCAGAGGTATAGGTTATCAAATTGAATGAAACAGGCACTCATAAGAAATAACATCATCTTGATGCTGATCGCGTTTATTATCTTTTTTATCATCGTTTTTATCGGCATCTATACACTGCAACAAAACCAACAAAAAGCTTTGGTTTCTTTTGTGCTTGCAGAAGTTGAGTTAGAATATGAATCTTATGAAGGAACACCATTAGAATTTGTCAGTGAATATCAAATTGAAACAGGAAGACGCATCACCATTCTTAATCCCGATGGTATTGTCCTTGCTGATTCACATGATGAAGAAACTGGCCAAGATAAGAGTCAAAGACCAGAGGTTAGAAACTTAGGATCCATGTCAGTTCGCACTTCATTAACTATCGGAGAAGAACTCTTTTATATGGCAAAGCGAATGGATGACCAGAACATTTTAAGGGTATCAATCCCGCTCGCTTCGCAGTCAGTATACTACTCCAGACTCCTTTGGATTTTGATATTAACCTCCTTTGGATTTATTGGTTTCTATTATGTGGGATTGGTAAGAATCAATAAAAATGTCATGGCTCCATGGGAAAAAGTTAAAGTAGGTTTGACCGCACTATCTGAAGGGAACTATGAAGTCATGGCTCTTACTTCACCCTATCCAGAGATTAATGATTTACTGAATGAAATGAACCGGATTAATTTGGAAACGGATAAAAATCTACGTTCAATTGAAACCTATCAAATACAACTCAAAGAAATTCTAAATGAGCTCAAACAAGGTGTCATGCTTTTCAATGACCGTGAAGAACTTGTCTATTTTAATGATGATGCAGCAAGCCTATTCCATCTAAACGACGAAGCCTATGATAAACCTTCATACTACATGATTAGAGATAATCAAATCAAAGAGGCTATTACTAAAACCAATCAAGGACAGACCAACGTGACGTTTGATTCAAAAATGGAAGGAAAAACGATTGAGTTTAAAGCGTTTCACGTCAATGCTGAAGGAAGAAATAAGTCACAAGCAACCGTTCTTATCACCTTTAAAGATGTGACTCAAGAACGTGCCATTGAACAAATCAAACGTGATTTCTTCAGTCATGCATCTCACGAACTTAAAAGTCCATTAACCGCGATCAGAGGGTATGCAGAATTGATAGAACATGGATTGATTTCGCACGACGAGATTTCTCCAACAGCTCATAATATCGTTCAACAAACTGAAATGATGGCAGCGCTTGTTGAGGATATGCTCATGCTTTCCAGACTTGAGAATTTAAAAGAAAAAACATATCAAAACGTCCATCTTGAACAGATATTAAGTGATGTTTTAAGTCAGCTTAAACCGCTTGCTGATGCGAAAAATATCACGATAAACCCAACATTATCACGCATCGAATATCTTTGTGACCCCATTGATATGCATAAACTATTTAAAAATCTTATCGAAAATGCAATCAAGTATAGTGAAGATCAAAAAACAGTCCAAGTCATTCTCAAAGCACAAGCTAATGATATTGTCTTTTCAGTAAAAGATCAGGGGATCGGGATTGCTCCCGAACACCAGCAACGTGTCTTTGAACGCTTTTATCGTGTCGATAAAGGTCGACAAGATGGGGGGACTGGCTTAGGATTAGCGATTGTGAAACACATTGTGATGAAATACGAAGGGACCATCGATTTAAAGAGTTCAATGTCACGTGGGACACACATTATTGTCAAGTTTAGCAAGGATCATCAAGAATAATAATGACAAAACAAAAAAAGTCCAGCAATGGACTTTATTTTTCATGGCAGGGGTAACAGGATTCGAACCCGTACTGACGGTTTTGGAGACCGCTGTGCTACCGTTGACACCATACCCCTCTATGCGCATAAGTAAGTATAGCATAGACAAAAACAAAAATGCAATGATTAGATGAAGAAAAAAGGATGGAAATTACTTCCCATCCTCTTTAGGATATTCGATATCTTTGAAGATTGCCTCTTCAACTTTGGGTTTATTTTGATTGGTCCCATCCATACGTCTTGATCTCACTTTGTCCATGACCATCTTATGGAAGAAGAGTACATATGTTAAGGCGAGGACGATGAGTACATAAATCGCCATGGTTCTAAAAATGACACTGTTGAACTCGGTTAAATCACCACGATTTGCATTTAGACCAAACGTTGTCATTTCATCGTCTGTGGGTTGATTTCCTGCAAAATTTTCAGATACCTGCAAGGTGGCATTATCAATCGTGAGTGTAGAAAGTTTATTATAAGCGGCATCCGCAAGTTCAGATGCAGCACCAATGAACAATAACGTATCATTATAGACTAATGCACCATCTTCATCGGTTTCTCCATTGGAGTATGCAATACTGATCTGTTCGACCATGGCATAACTAATGGGATCTGTTGAACCTTCTTCTTGAGGAATTTGTAAATAATTATCAGCATAAAGCAAGAAGAGTGCGGGAACATAAGAATAAGGGAAAGGCTTTTCTGGATCATGAAGTACTGTTGCTGTATTCACCTTTTCTTCACCAGATAAATATGTGTTATCACTTAACGTCACTTCAATTTTTAGTTTAGGATTTTCTACGGGTGTTCCATCCTCTGTGATGTCAACATCATTGATAAAAATCATCATTCCATCATACAATGTGTCATCAAGTGTCACACCAATCGCATAAATACTTAACGTAAACTTATGTGTATCACTCGTTGCGACATAGGTATATGCTGGATTTTCCTGATGATAATCGATATTCATCAATGTATTGATGCCTTCTAAATATGTTGCTTCGTCATCAACATAATCGTTCATATATTCAGCATAATACGCTTCCAAACGACTATAATTAGCGCTTCCGTAGACATAAACGGTAGCAACCATAATGATCATGAGATAAAAAAATCGTAAAACCCATTTTAACATGCTGCTCACACCTCTCTTTGTATAGTTTACTTTATCTCGTTTCGATATTCAATCAATAAAAAAAAATAACACAATTTCACTTTACAAATATGAATAATATTGTATAATAATAATTGCGCTATCACACGGCGGCTGTGGCGAAGCGGTAAACGCATCGGATTGTGGCTCCGACATTGGTGGGTTCAACTCCCATCAGCCGCCCCACGAAGGTAGGCCCATAGCCAAGGGGTAAGGCAAGGGACTTTGACTCCCTCATCGTTGGTTCGAATCCAGCTGGGCCTGCCATTATTTTTTAGATAACCGCTCGTTTTAGGGCTATAGCCAAGTGGTAAGGCAGAAGGCTCTGACCCTTCGATCGTTGGTTCGAATCCAGCTAGCCCTGCCATAAGTCTATGTAAGGAGATCACTCCTTTTTTTATTTATTAAAGTAAATTTATCTCCTGTTTTATAACATAGGTCAGGAGGTAAGAAAAATGAAAAAAATCGTATTGCTGGTCTTAATGATGTTTGTTGCCTTTAGTTTCCATGTCACATCCAGAGCTGAAGAAACAATACCCTTGAATGAAATTAATCTTTTAAATCTCTCATTACTCAATGGGTATAAGTACAATCCGGATGTCGCCTACTACGCAGAAACACTTAGTTTAGAGGTTAATCAAACGTATACCCTAGTCATGAGTCATACCTATCTTTCTGATTATATCGCTGATATTGCAAATCTTTACATTGCGTTTGACGAAAATGATGGATCGAATGCGTTTGAAACGTATTTGGTCAATGACCCTACCAACCAAAGAGCCTACATTGAATTTCAGTCCACGACGGGTCTCATCGATATGCATCATGTTCCTGTATCTGACGTGAATAACTATGAGATTATGCTGTATCAAGGAACATATCAGGACTTTAGTGGATTTGTTCCCTATCTCATGCCAACTGAGGTGATGAGTTATGGTGGTGTGCTTCCTGTAGATTATGATGCTTTACCCTCGTTAGCAACCATTGAATCGTTTGTGACTGCAAAAGATCCTTATGGGAATCAAATCACGAAAACATTATTATCGGATGCGTATAGCAGTTCGGATAAATCACCTGGGACCTATCGGATGGTTTTTGAAACCATTTATAATCATGTTCGTAAAAAATTCTATCTTGACGTTAAAATATTTGATCTCACAAAGCCAGTTCTTTCAGTTGAAGCGCCATTGGATATTCCAATCGCTAGTAAATGGAGTATTTCCACGATCAAGAGTTATGTTATTGTCTCTGATAACGTTGATGATTTGGATAGTTCTGATTTAATGGTCATCTCGGACACTTATTCAGCCGCGACCACACCAGGGACATATGCCGTATTACTTAAAGCCGTAGATAGTTCTGGAAACGAAGAAACGATTAATGTAACGATTAATCTGGTTGACAATGTCCCACCTATAGTTTATGGACCGACATCCATCTATTTATATACCACAGATACCCCCTTAACAACAAATGACATCAAAAATCATTTTGAGATTACAGATGCTGTTGATTTAAGTAATGTGACAGTCACAATAACTACAGATGAATATATGCAAACTCAAACACCTGGACGTTACTTAGTCACTTATCAAGCACAAGATACGCAACTTAACACAACCACTTTTAGTGTTTACATTCACGTCATCGATCACCAAGGTCCTACTTTCGAAATTGGGAGTGACATCATCGAACGCTCAACGGCAGAACTTATGTCAGATGAAGACATTATCGATTGGTTTATCCAACACACGGCTTCTCAAGGTTTATCGGTATCTAGTGTTTCCATTCTCTATAACGAATATGCTGGACGTGAAGACCAAGAAGGTGAGTATTATGTCTATCTTTCCTACGTGCTTGATGGAGAAGAAGTCACATCAAGAGTTTTAATAAACGTCGATGAAGAATCAGGGCTTTCATGGATGTGGATTGTTACATCTTTAGCTGCATTAGCACTGTTAGGAACCGGTGTTTGGTTCATCATCAAACATAAGAAACCCTAATTTCAAAAAAGAATTGACACCCATCTAAAAAAAAGGTATAATTCGATTTGCGCGGGTGTGGCGAAATTGGCAGACGCACTAGACTTAGGATCTAGCGCCTATGGCGTGCAGGTTCAAATCCTGTCACCCGCACCATTGAATGAAACCTTTCAGAATTGAATCTTTTTATTGAGAAAAGGAATAACGAACCCTCGTTCATTCTTTTTCTTTTTGGAAGATATCTAAAGATAACGTACAATTATGGGTTTTTATGGGTCATTAATTTACAAAGTTTACAATGTACCCGTTTTCATTATTTTTGGGTGTATTTTTCTTGACTTATAGAGTATAATAAAAATGCTGGATTAAAGAATAATATATGGAGGCTTCTATGTTATCTGTGGGAACGAAGATTCGTGATTTCAGTTTACCAGATGCCGATCATACAATCCATCGGCTCAGTGATTATTTAGGACAAAAAGTGGTCATCTATTTTTATCCAAAAGATGATACCCCAGGATGTACAACCCAGGCATGTGCCTTTAGAGATGCTTATGATGGCTTTAAAAAAGCTGGCATCAAAGTCATCGGCATCAGTAAAGATAGTCCTGAGAGCCATAAAATGTTCATCGAAAAATATCAACTACCCTTTCTTCTCTTAAGTGATGAGAACGTAGAGGTGGCTGAATATTTTGGAGTGTGGGTTGAAAAAAGCATGTATGGTAAAAAATACATGGGCATGAGTCGAAGCACCTTCATTATTGATGAGCAAGGGATCATTACACACGTGTTTGAAAAAGCATCTCCAAGTGAGAATGCATCAGAAATATTAAATGCATTGAAATAATGTTTTGAGGAGGATTTTCATGGTTAAAAAAGTTATTAAGTCCATGGATGGAAATGAAGCTGCCGCATATTGTGCATATGCGTTCAGTGAAGTTGCAGGGATTTACCCTATTACACCATCTTCACCTATGGCACAGTATGTTGATCTATGGGCATCTGAAGGGAAAAAGAATCTATTCGGAATGCCTGTGAAGGTCATCGAAATGCAAAGTGAAGCAGGCGCTGCAGGAACGGTCCACGGTTCATTACAAATGGGTGTACTAACCTCGACGTTCACGGCATCCCAAGGGCTTCTCTTAAAGATTCCTAACATGTATAAGATCGCAGGTCAATTGTTACCAGGGGTGATGCATGTTGCTGCACGTTCGATTGCTGCTCAGGCACTTTCGATCTTTGGTGATCACCAAGACGTCATGGCAGCACGTCAAACAGGTTGGGCAATGATCGCGTCCACATCTGTTCAATCCGCCATGGATTTAGCAGGTGTAGCACATTTATCTGCCATTAAATCAAGTATTCCATTCGTTCATTTCTTTGATGGATTTAGAACCTCTCATGAAGTTCAATCCATTGAAGTCATTGATTATAAAGAATTTGACCGCTTACTTGATAAAGAAGCCCTCGCGAAGTTTAGAGCAAAAGGTTTAAACCCCATGCATCCAGTGACACGCGGAACCGCACAATCCGACGATGTTTACTTCCAAACTCGCGTCCTTCAAGCATCCCATTATGCAGGTATTCCTGACGTTGTCAATGATTACATGCAAGAAATATCTAAGATTACAGGACGTCCCTATGCACCGTTTGTTTACTATGGTGATCCACAAGCAACAGATGTCGTGATTGCGATGGGCTCTGTCATCGAAGCAGCACAACAGACGATCGATCACTTGCGTGAACAAGGTAAAAAGGTAGGTCTCCTTTCAGTCCACCTTTATCGTCCATTCTCTGCTGAATATTTCTTAAAGGCAATGCCTGAATCCGTCAAACGTATCACTGTTCTTGATCGTACCATTGAACCTGGTGCGACAGGAGATCCTTTATACCTAGACGTAAGATCGATTTATTATGGTAAAGAAAAGCAACCACTCATTTTAGGCGGTCGCTATGGTCTTTCCTCCAAGGATACAACAGCAGCCATGCTCGTCGCTGTCTTTGATAACATGGCTGGAGAACAAAAAGATCAATTCACCTTAGGTATCAATGACGATGTCACCCATACCTCATTAAAGATTGATACTACAATCGATGTCTCTGATAAAGATGCGACTGAACTCTTATTCTTTGGATTAGGTTCAGATGGTACTGTCGGTGCATCCAAAAATATTACGAAGATCATTGGGGATAAAACTACGCTTTATTCACAAGCCTATGCCTCCTACGACTCTAAAAAAGCCGGTGGTGTCACACGTATGCATCTTCGTTTCTCACCCAAACCGATTAAGTCAACCTATTTAGTGAACTATCCACACTTTGTGTCATGTTCAACAGATACCTATTTAAGAAAGTATGATATGCTCAAGGGTTTAAGAGAAGGGGGAACCTTCTTACTCAATACCCAAACACCTGCTGAAAACATTGAAGAATTACTTCCTAATAAGGTGAAGCGTCAACTCGCGATGAAGAAAGCAAAATTCTACATTATCAATGCGGTTGATTTAGCATATCAAATCGGTTTAGGCCGTCGTATTAACACCATTATGCAATCCGCATTCTTCAAATTAAACGAACATTTACTTCCTTATGAAGAAGCGAATACGTATATGAAGAAATATGCTGAAAAGACGTATGGACGTAAAGGTGAAGCCATTGTTGAACTAAACAACAACGCGATCGATGCTGGATATAAGCATCTCGTTGAAGTGAAAGTCAACCCAGAATGGGCACTCCTAGAGGATGAAGCGAAAGTTGAAACCGATCGTCCTGATTTCGTTAGAAAGATTGCTGACATTGTCAATGCCATCGAAGGTGATTCACTCCCTGTTTCTGCATTCTTAGGTTATGAAGATGCTCACATGGAAAACGGATCAGCAGCGTATGAAAAACGTGGAATTGCCAATTATGTCCCAGAATGGCGTTCAGAGAACTGTATTCAATGTAACCAATGCGTCTTCGCATGTCCACACGGGGTTATCCGTGGTTTCTTAGCTGATGAAAATGAAGCGTCCGGTGCACCAGAAGGTGCGAAGATGCTCCAAGCTAAGGGTAAAGGCATGGAAGGATATAAATTCACCATTCAAGTGTCTACGCTTGACTGTACCGAATGTGGAGTCTGCGTTCAAGTATGTCCAACACCAAACAAGTCACTCGTCATGGTACCCATTGGGGATGAACTCGCCAAGGGATCTCAAGAAACCGCGAATTATTTCTTCAATGAAGTCACCTATAAGGATTTAGGAACTGATAATGCGAAGAACTTAAGTTTCCAACAACCTCTCTTTGAATTCTCCGGTGCCTGCGCTGGTTGTGGTGAAACCCCATATATTAAAGCACTCACCCAGCTCTATGGCGATCATATGATTTTCGCGAACGCGACAGGATGTACATCCATTTATGGAGGATCATTCCCAGCAACCCCATACACCACCAATCCTGAAGGTTTTGGTCCAGCATGGGCAAACTCACTTTTCGAAGATAACGCAGAATTCGGTTTTGGGATGAAGATTGCGTATGAAACGATGAGAGACCGCGTTCAAACACTCCTTGTGGATCACTTAGATGAGATGCCAGAAGCAGTGAAGGCTCTTGCAGAAGAATGGGTAGCTAACCGCAAGAGTGTTGATGTGACACGTCGCATTCAAAAAGAAATTCTCCCCTTACTTGAAAAGATTGACAAACCATATGCAAAAGAACTTATCACCATGAAAGATTATTTTGTCAAAGTCTCACAATGGATCATGGGTGGCGACGGTTGGGCTTATGATATTGGTTACGGTGGTATCGACCACGTGATCGCGAATAACGAAGATGTCAATATCATCGTGCTTGATACCGAAGTTTACTCCAATACCGGTGGACAATCTTCAAAATCTGCACCTAAGGGCTCCATTGCGAAGTTCACTGCTGCAGGTAAAGGAACGAAGAAGAAAGACTTGGCAGCCATCGCGATGAGTTATGGTCATGTCTACGTCGCTCAAATCTCCCATGGTGCTTCACCAGCCCAAGTCATCCGTGCGATGAAAGAAGCTGAAAGCTACGAAGGACCATCCATTATCATCTGCTATGCACCATGTATTGAACATGGCATTAAGGGTGGTATGCAAAACACCTTTGCTCAAGCGAAACTTGCGACTGAGTGTGGTTACTGGCCAACCTTTAGATTTGACCCAAGAAGAGAAGCTGAAGGCAAGAATCCTTTCATTATCGATTCGAAGCAACCTGTTTGGGATAAATACCAAGATTATCTCCTTTCAGAATCTCGTTACTCACAATTAGCACAGATCAATCCTGATCATGCAGCAGAACTTTTAGCAGCCAACCTAAACGATGCGAAACGTCGTTGGAAGATGTATCAACGCTATGCTGCTATGGATTATGCCATCGCTGAATAACACCATAAAGGTTTAACTTCACCCGAAGTTAGACCTTTTTAATTTTCGTTAAAAATCGTAAGAATTAAGACAGTTTTAGGGAAAATTCTTGACTTCAAGCACCAAGCGTAATATGATATTCATAACTATAGTTATATAAGGAGGATTTTTGTGAGAAAATTATTACTTATTTTAAGCATATTCTCACTCGTGCTCATGTCGTGCACAGAGCCTGCTGAACCCACACCTGAAGTGACCACCTATACGGTGACATTTAACAGCGATGGTGGTAGCAGTGTGACAAGTCAAACCGTGGATGAAAATGGTCTTGTCACTGAACCTGCAGATCCTACAAAAGAAGGATTTGTTTTCCAGTACTGGTATTTATCAGATTCAGCAACTGCGTATGTCTTTACGACACCTGTCACAGCTGATTTGACACTCAATGCATTATGGATTGAAGAAAATACAGAGCTTACTGATCAAGAAAAGATTGCTGAAGATATCGAAGCCATGGAAGCTGCAATTCTATCTGATAATCCCTATCAGCTCAACGTTCCGATTCGCGGACTCGTTCATCGCAGTACGATTCGTTGGACCAGCCAATCTGATTATATTTCTAATGCAGGTATTGTCTTAACTTTACCTAAGGGTTCAACCGCATCCGAAGGAAACATCGTCGGTGAATTCACCTTAAATGGAGTCAAAGTCAACCATACCTTCACCATTCCTCTTCAACCCTTTGAAGAAACCGTTCTTGCAACCACAAGAAATGTGCTTTTCGAAAACTTGACTGAAGAATACGAAGTAGCCAACGGATCAGTTGATCTCTACTTCGAAGAAAACGGTTATGTTCCTTATATCAAACTCCTTGATTTCTTTGGCCTTCTTGAAGGGTTCATTGATCCTGAAGTCGAGTTCACGATTGTAGAAGGTGACGGTACTCTTGAAATCTCTTATCAATATTATGATGAAGATTTTGATGAACTCTATGATCTCATCTTAACCATTGATGCCAATGAAAACACCATCACTACCAATGATCCAGGATTCTATTGGGCGTATGTCTATTCGACAGAAACCAATTATGGTAGACACATCAATTATGTCTCTGATCATCCAGAAAATTATTATGAAGAAGGCGAAAATATCGTCTATGATTTAGACGACTATGCGATGGATATCGTGGTCTACGATGATGGAATCGTTCTTCCTTATTATATAGTGAACCAGTTATTTGCTGGATCGAGCTATTATAATGTCTACTATAACAATGATAAACTCTATGGTATCTATTCACTTCCAGATGAAGGAACGACTGAATATAACACCATTCGCCGTAGTACGATGAATAATACAGATATGCCTGCGGATTTAGTGGTTCATAACTTCAATATGCTTGCCTTCAACATGAATTATTTCTATGGACTTAAGGATATCATGGAAGTTGAAGATTATTATGATGTCTTATTACCCCTAAAGAATAAACTTCTAACAGATGATGCTGAAGATTTTGAATTTGGTTTACGTGATTTCTTATTAAAGACCATTGATGAACCCCATACAAGTTATGGCTATCCATCTTACTTCAATAAGACAACATTCAAATCATCAGATTTAGGTCTCAATAGTTTAGCGACATATGGCACTCGTTTTCAATCTTGGTATTATCAAGGATTCGTCGATGTAGACGATGCCATTGAAGCTAAATGGGGAACCAACCCCGAAGGTGGTTGGGCAGCGGGTGCTCCTGCGCGCCCAGATTATTGGTTCTTAGACGCAGTGACAGCAGTGTTAATTCTTGATGACTTCTACACAGCAGACATCGAGGAAAGCAGTACCTATGATGCACTTTTAGCGAACAATGCCCTCAAGGCAGCAGATATCAGTTTGGTGGTTCCCACAATCAGTGGAGGTACGAAATATTTCTACTATAATTCAAGTACCCAAGATAACGATATGTTAGAACTCCTTGTCAAAGGTTTATCATCAGATTATCTCACATCAGTACATAACTTACTCATTGCACTAGGTTATACATTCGTTAGTGAAGAAACCACAAACCAAGATAAGAAGAATGGCTATTACACCTTAACCATTCCTGCAGCAGGTGATGTCCCAGCAGTCACCTATATGGTGCAAATCGCATTCGATGAAGAATTTAATCTCTTCTATTTAGGCATTATCGATAAAGCACCCGCAGCATTTACTGATGCATGGCCTTTCACAGTCGATGTCAATAATACTGTTCAAAGCGATAGTGCAGTTTTCATGGAAATGGTCTTCGATCAAATCTTAGCAGAAGCACCAGGACTTGAAAATGTTATCCTTGACTTATCGTGGAATACAGGTGGTAATGTCGGCGCACTCTATCGTATCGTCGGATTTATTACCGATCAACCCTTCGCAGTAAGCGACATCAATCGTGGAACCGGAAGTAAATCGACCTATCATGTTCAGATCGATGGCGTACCTAATTACTCATATCTCAATTGGGGATTACTCATTACACCACTCACCTTTAGTGCAGCCAATGAGATGGCAACGATTTTCATGCAAAATGATCTAGGAACGATCATCGGTGTTCAATCCGGTGGTGGGGCATGTTCGATTACACCTATTTTATTACCCAATGGTACCGCATTTACCATGAGTTCCAATAATATTAATGCATTCCGCACAGGTTCAGGCACAACCGAGGATCCTTATGTTTATCAACATAACGAATTCGGTATTCCACCAGATGTGGTTATCAATGTGGATGATATCTATGATGTCGATACCTTATTACAAATATTCAATTAAAATGAAAATTTTCATGGAAAGTCTCTGAAAAACAAATCATTCATAGAAATTTCGTAAATAAGAGACCTCGAAAACGCTTTTATTTTCACAATTTTATCATCGCATGTATATTTTTTAGTTTTTCTTTGGTATAATTATACAAAATCAATTATGGAGAAAAGGAGAGAGAAAAAATGAAATTTCCAAAAAGATTTCTAGTTGTTGTTACACTTCTCCTCGCAAGCGTATTGCTCTTCGCTTGTGAAGGTGAACCTACACCAGTAGATGCTAATCCAACATTTGGTGGCGTTGGTGCTGTCAGTATTGACCTCTATGACGAGTTCGATCCAGAAGCCGGCGTTACAGCTACAGATGCTGAAGATGGTAACTTAACTGGTAGCATTGTCGTTAAGTCTAATGACGTTGACAACACAGTCGTTGGTACTTACACAGTCGTTTATGAAGTTACTGACAGCGCAGGTAACGTGGTTACCGCTACACGCGTTGTTACCGTTAATGCACTTGACGAACAAGATTATCCGCTTGCTCAATATTTAAGTGGTGTTGACTTATCTAAGTTACCAGCTGAAGACAAAGCAATTCTGTTTGCTGCAGCTGAACGCTACTTAATTGAAAACGTTTATGGTGGTGTTCCACTATACACAAGAGCAACTCGCGTAATGTATTCTCCACGTGTTCAGTTATTCAGCCCAGAATATAATGGTGTTCTTGGCTTTGGTACTGCATTCTCCCAATTCAGTGCTGATGACTCCACCGTATTGATGTTTGGTGATACATATGGTCAAGCCGGTGAATACACATGGCGTGCATCATTCAACACAGACCCAACATCACTCAACCCATGGAACGCTGATGACTCCAACACTGCAACATTCACAGACCATTTCAATGGTGGCCTCTATGATTTCTTCTTCGATGAAACTAAGACAGGTTATGAAATTCTTCCTTCATTAGCGAAGTCAGAACCTATCCCTGTTGACCCAGAAGTGATCAATGGTAAGACCTATGCGAAGGTTTGGAGAATTGAATTAAGAGATGACCTCCAATGGAAGTTCCATCCAGATACTGATGTTTCCGGCCTACCCGCTGGTTACGAAGATCTTGATGCATCCGACTACTTATGGACATGGCGTTATGCCCTCGAAAACGACTGGTTCAGAGCAAGAACCGGTGGTGGTGACTTCGTCAGCCAAGGTATTAAGAATGCAGCTGAATTCTTAGATGGTACTGTTACTTGGGATCAAGTTGGTCTACGTTTAGCAGAAGGTACAACCAATACTATCGAACTCGAATATGTTAACCAAAAGAGCACATTCGATATCAAGTATGGTTTTGCTGGTGCTGTCTTAACACCAATCAACCAAGAATTATTTGAAGCTCTTGGTGAAGATTATGGTCTAACTCCAACTGATGTCGCATCAAGTGGTATCTACTACTTTGATTCTTGGACACCAGGACAATTATTAACTTTCAAGAAGAATGAATTGCACCCCGATGCTGATACTTACAAGTACACAGGTTATCAATATCGTTATGTCAATGGTTCAGACAACATTTTCGCTGAATTCTTAGCAGGTAGACTCGAAAGTGCTTCAGTTCCTGCTTCACAAGTTACTACTTACGCGAATGACCCCCGTGTCAAGACTGCTCCAGACGCAACGACTTGGAGACTTATGATCAACATGTTTGGATCTGAAGAAAATCGTGATGCATATATCGCTGAACATCCTGAAGTCGGTTTGGATGAAACTTGGGTTCCAGAACCAATCCTCCAATACTTACCATTCAGACAAGCGTTATACTATGGTTTCGACAGATACTATGCCGCTGTTGAACTCGTACAACTCTACTTACCAGCTCACACATTATTTGCACCCACATACTTCCTCGATGGTGAATCCGGTCTATCCGTTCGCGGTACTGACGCAGGACAAGCTATTGTTGATGACTTTGGTGGAGATTCCAATGGTTACTTCCCAGATGCTGCTGTGGATCTATTCAAGCAAGCAGTTGCTGAAGCAATCGCTGATGGTCATTATGAAGCAGGTACTGCACAGAATTATACTGTCATTACCTTAGAACTTTACTGGGCATCTTCTGGTAACACTTCCGCTCAAGCAATGGTTGCAAACCTTAAGGAACAATATGAAACTCTATTAGTTGATGATGTAAACTTCGTAAGAATCGTAATCAATGTCAATGACGTCGCATTCCCAGGTAACTATTATGACTACATGATGGTTGCTAAGATGGACCTTGGTATTGGTGGTATTTCCGGTTCATTACTTGATGCTCCAAGCTTCCTCGATGTCTTCTCTGATGACAACCGTGGTGGATTCACATTGAACTGGGGTATTGATACATCAACAGCAAACATTCCAGTTGCATATAACAACTTAGAAGGTAAGACTGTTTACGAAAAATGGAGCTTTAATGCTCTTATTGAAGCCCTCACTGGTAAAGTTTATGTCAAGAATGGTGGCGAACAAGTCGCTTGGGATAACCAACTCGATTTGATCAATGCTTACCTTGATATGACCGGTGAAGTTCTTGATTCAACTTCTGATGGTTCAGTCATTGCTGAATACATCTTAGGTGATACCTTAGCCAATATCGCAGAAGACGAAGGATTCGATTCGCTCGTTGCAAGCATTGTGGTTACTGAAAGTGGTAAGAACGTACTTTACGTGATTTCTTCTGAAAATAACCAATTCAGCTTGTTCGATCAATTCGGTCTTGCAACATCTGCAGAAGAAGCAATTCAAAATTACATTTTTGCTAACTATGGCAATTATGAATTAACCGCTTCTTCAGGACCACTCACGGATGCCCAAATTGCTGCCAATGCATACATTTCTGGTAGCTACCCAACGTTAACTACTGTTGCACTCGTTGCTGATCATGTAGGTGCTCCAGCTGAATTTGTTGAAGTATACTCAACGACTTGGGATGATGAATGGACAGACGCTGTCGTAGTTCTTCACATCGGTGATTACTACGTTGGTTGGTACTGGTTATAATCGAGATTTGCTTCAAAAATCTTAACTCAAAGATAACCTAACTTAATAGTAATAAGAGGGGTGCCATACGATATCCAATTTGAGTATGGCCCCCCTTATTACGCTTTTTTTATCATACTTATGTGCTAGTGTATCCATATACTATGGATAAATTTACGCATATCCTTATAGTAATTATGGTGTAATAACATATAAGTATGATATAATTGAAAAAAACACTCTAAGCTAAGGAAGTGATGAAATGACAAAGTACATTATTCAAAGAGTCATCTGGATATTCATCATCCTCTTCACCACGTTAACGATTACGTTTACGCTACTGAAGTTGGCTCCTGAATATCCACCCACAAAAAACGAAGAAAAGGATACTTGGTTGGAAAAACAAGTCACGGACGGTTTCTATACGTCGGTGTACTATGACATCAATGATCCAGAAGATCGTGCAGAAGTTGATCTCATTAGAACCACGAATCCTAACATCAACCGCACGGTGTTTATCGTTGCCCCTGTTCGCGACAGTAACGTGATCAAGGTCTTTTACCGCGTTCCCATTATTACACAGTATTTCCGTTGGTTAGACAATGTCATCACCGATTGGAACTGGGGTACATCAACTAAAATCAGAGTGAATGTCCCAGCATTTACCATTATTGCCGAGCGCATGCCAATCACGCTTTATTTGAACTTGGCATCGCTATTCTTCTACATGCCGTTTGGATTCTTCTTCGGAATTCTTGCTGCGTTAAAGAAGGATACCATCGTCGATAATATCATGCAGATCCTGATCATGGTCTTCTTATCAGTACCTGCGCTCGTATTCATTCTCGTCTTGGTTATCGTCTTTAGTTATCAGATGGATAATTTCCTACCGTCCCTTTTTCCTCTGGTCGGTATCGAATCGTTCTGGAAGATTGCTGAAGGCTTTGTCATCCCCGTGCTTGCTGTTGGTCTACCATCCATTGCAGGCTTAACGAGAATTTTACGTGCTGAATTATCGGAAGTTTTAACCTCTGAATTCGTTTTACTGGCGAAAACAAAGGGATTATCTCATACACAAGCGGTGCTTAGACATGCGATTCGTAACTCGCTCGTTCCCATGGTTCCCATCATCATTGGATCGTTTGCAGGTCTTCTTGGTGGATCCTTCATTTTGGAATCCGTTTACGCAATTCCTGGTGTTGGACGTATCACATTACAGGCACTTGCTGCAGGTAACTATGACTACAACGTTATTATGGCATCCAGTGCATTTTATGGCGTTATCGGTTTAACAACCGTCCTAATTGTGGACCTATCATATGGTATTATCGATCCACAGATCAGAATGGGGGCTAGAAAATAATGAGCCAAAAAGAATACTCAAAAGACTTGTTTAAACTCGTTCAAGAAAACGAGCGACTCCTTGACAAACCCCTTAAGACGAAACAACTCACGTATTTCCAAGATGCGATGATTCGTTTCACGAAGAATAAGTATAACGTGATCGCTACCGTGATTTTGGTCATCTTTATTTTGATGTCAATTTTTACACCGATCATTACCCCAAAAGAACTCTATACACAGACAAACTCGACATTGACCACATTACCTCCTCGGGTACCTTTACTTGAAAAATTGGGAATTTTAGATGGTTCAAAAGAATTTAAAGATCAACCGATTGATTATGATACCATCGATCCTGAAACCGGATTAGGATATCCTACCACTGGTTTCCAAATTGATTTTATTCAGCTCGATACACTCACAAACAGTATCATCGTAGGTAGTGAACGTGATGCCAAATATGTTGGCGGGACGAATGAATTATTCGTTAATGCTGAAAAGAATGCGTATTCGATCGTATCACCTGCAATGATTAGTTTCTTTACAGGCTACTATATCGAAATTGATATTAACGCATTGGATACGAATGGGGTACTTGAAGTGTATTTTGCAACAAGTAACCAATCTTCTGCATTTACCGATTGGTCAGAACTCACTTTCCTAGGAACTGTTGATACAGTAGGATTGACTACTATCAATGCGATGGATGTTCTATCAAATGGACAAACCGGATTCCTCATTTTAAAACACGTATTACCCGCTGTATCTTCATCGGGTAACGAAGTTATTTCATTAAACAGTGTTTCTGTCCTTAACGGTGAAGGAACTCCTGTAGAAATTTATGATGGTTATCCCTTATCGACATTTACCTTATTCGCTTTAAGCAATGGACTAGAAAATGGTCGTTATCTTCGTAAAAATGCAGAGATGACTGTTGCAACCTTCCGATATGATATGTATGGGGCACTTTTTGCGGATAAGCCAAGAACGATTGGTGAAGTCGAATACCTACGTATTCTAGAAGAAAATCCCGGTATGGCTGACACCATTGTCTTAGATGATGAAAATCCAGATACCGCATGGACATTTGGTGAAGGATTCCCCTTAACCGCTGTCACTGATATCGACAGAATCAAGATTGGACCTACATGGTATACCAACTATAAGGTCATGATGAATGGTGCTTATGAACTTGGATTTGAAACCACACCGTTCTTCCTCTTTGGAACAAACGTCTTTGGTCAAGACTTATTCACCTTAATTTGGTTAGGTCTTAGAACCTCATTACTCCTTGGCTTTATGGCCGCTGTCGTCAATATTATCGTCGGTGTCATCTGGGGTGCAACCAGTGCTTATTATGGTGGCCAAGTCGATATTCTTATGGAAAGATTTACCGATATTTGGGGTAGTTTCCCACAGATTACGATGATTGGGATCATTACCGTTCTTATTGGACCAGGCTTTACCGCCTTGTTCATCTTCATGGTCTATGATGGCTGGATAGGTGCAGCGAAGATTACGCGTTCGCAGTTCTATCGCTATAAAGGCCGTGAATATGTGCTTGCTGCACGTACCCTTGGTGCTTCTGACCGCAGAATTATCTTCAAGCACATTTTACCGAATGCGCTTGGTACCATCATTACCCGTGTTATCTTAAGTATTCCATCGGTTATTTTCCTTGAAGTTAACCTTTCCTTCTTAGGCTTTGGTATTGGTAACGGTCAAGCTCTAAAAATAGGGCCAATCACCTTAACGGGTACATCGATTGGGGTTATTTTGAACGATGGTCAACAACAAATTTTCGCAGGTAACCTTTGGTTAGTCATCTTCCCAACCATTATTACATCCATCCTTATGATTACATTCAACATGTTTGGTAACGCGTTGCGCGACGCGCTTAATCCACAATTAAGAGGTAGCTAACCATGAATAAAGAAAGAATATTAGAAGTCAAGAATTTAACGGTATCGTTTAAGACACCGAATGGGTTGGTCCGTGCCGTCCGTGATGTCTCCTTCGATCTCTATAAGGGTGAAACCTTAGCCATCGTAGGTGAATCTGGATCTGGTAAATCGGTCACCAACCGTGCCATCATGGGCATTCTCGCGCGCAATGCTATCGTGGATGATGGTGAAATCCTTTATCGCAACCAAGATTTAACCAAACTTTCTGAAGATAACTTCCATCTTATTCGTGGGAACAAAATTGGGATGATTTTCCAAGATCCACTTTCAAGTTTGAACCCTATTATGAAGATTGGTAAGCAGATTACTGAAGCGATGCTCGTCAATGGCGATAGAATGAAAGGTCGATTTAAAGATCTTTTCCATAACGAGTATCACGACTATCTCAATATGGTCACACGTATTGAACTCGCCAAAAAGGATTTAAAGAATAAAATCTATGAAACCAACATGGATGGTGATTTAACACGTGACCAAAAGAAAGAAAAAATCGCCAATTATAAAAAGCATACCGCGACATTAATTGAAGGATTTAAGAGCAAACTTCCTGATCTTAAAAAGCGCTATCTAGCAAAAAAAGCTGATGCAAAAGCTCAAATTGCACAAGAAAAAGCTGCCATAACGGCAGAGAAGAATCAAGCATTTGCGATCCTTCAGCAGGAATATAACGCGAAGAAACAACAAATTTCACAAATGCAAAAGAGTGATCCTGCGTATCTTCGTGGCATGAAAGAACTTGAAGAAATTCGTACAAAGATCAGTGACAATCACGAAGCGTATACTAGACGTTTTAAGGTCACTCAACGTGAAGCGTACGAAAAAGCGATCAGTATCATGCAAGAAGTCGGTATTCCCGAACCTGAAAAGCGATTCAATATGTATCCATTCCAATTTTCTGGTGGGATGAGACAACGTATCGTTATCGCGATCGCCCTCACGGCAAATCCAGAACTCTTGATTTGTGATGAACCAACAACCGCGCTTGACGTAACGATTCAAGGACAAATTTTGAATCTAATTAAAGATATCAAGAAAGAACGCGATCTTTCCGTTATTTTCATCACGCATGACCTTGGTGTCGTCGCAAATATGGCGGATCGTGTCGCCGTCATGTATGCGGGTAAAATCGTAGAATATGGAACTCTCCATGATATTTTCTACGAACCTAAACATCCGTATACTTGGGCATTGTTATCCAGTGTTCCTGACCTTGATACCAAAGATAAATTATTATCCATTCCTGGAACACCTCCAGATATGCTATTCCCACCAAAGGGAGATGCATTTGCAGATCGTAACCAGTTTGCCTTAAAGATTGATTTTGAAGAACAACCACCGTTCTTTAAGGTCAGTGATACGCACTATGCAGCAACGTGGTTGCTTCATCCAGATGCACCAGAAATTGAAATGCCAAAGATTCTCCAAGAACGTGTTGCACGATATAAACAAGAGCTTAAAGAAGGCGTTGTCATTGAGAACCGCTTGAAGAGTGCTCACAGAATCAAACCAGAAAGTGAAGGTGAGAAAAAGTGAACACAGAACGTGAAGAAATATTAAAGGTTGTTGGCCTAAAACAGTATTTTAAGTCCGGATCTGGACGTAACAAACTCGTCAACAAAGCCGTTGATGATATCTCATTTTCCATCTACAAAGGGGAAGTGTTTTCCCTTGTTGGTGAATCTGGTTGCGGTAAAACAACCACCGGTCGTACCATTATCAAACTTTATCAATCTTCAGGTGGTGAAGTCTATTTTCATGGCACACGTATCGTTAGTGATGTAAAGGCAGCTAAGGAAGCATTCCAACTCAAGATGGACCAAATCAACGAAGGTAAACTTCGTGAGACTGCTGAACTCAAAGAGCTCTTAGATGGTGGACGCATTTCACAAGAAGATTTTGCTTCACGTCAAGAAAGCATGCTTAAACGCTACAGCGATGAAGCAAAAGATGCTCAAGAAATCTATCGTCAGGCAAAGCGTGATCGCCGTTTTGAAACCATTAAAGATGTGGAAGGTATGAAAGCTAAAAATCAGCTTGAAACGTTCCCTCAATATCAACAAATTCTAGAAAAGTATGTTCGTTATGATAAAGAGACGACTGAAGCAATTCAAACATACTTAAGTAAAATTGATAAGCAAAAAGACTATGTGGACCGTGCCGTTCAGTCCGGTGACAAAGAACAAGTAAGATTAGAAAAAGTTAAGTTACAAGAACTGAATGAAGAACTCAAAAAGCATGAAAAAGAACTTAAATTGAGCACGCTTCGCAAGAAACAAGATATCGATAATTTACGTTATAGTTTGACGCACAAAAATCGTCTTTTAATGCGCCGTATGCAGATGATTTTCCAAGATCCAATCGCGTCACTTAACCCAAGAATGACCGTTAAGGAAATTATTGCTGAAGGGTTAAGAATCAATGGCGTTAAGAATGAAAAAGAAATCGAAGAACGCGTTAACCAAGCCCTTAAGACCGTTAATCTTGTTCCTGAACACGCTAGCCGTTATCCTCATGAATTCTCTGGTGGACAACGTCAACGTATCGGGATTGCACGTGCGCTTGTGGTTGAGCCTTCATTCATCATCGCTGATGAACCCATCTCATCACTTGACGTATCCATTCGTGCCCAAATCATTAACTTACTCAATGAACTTCGTGAAACCAAAGGGATTACCATTATGTTCATTGCCCATGACTTATCCGTCGTTAAATACTTTAGCGATCGTTTAGCAGTCATGTATTATGGTCATATCGTTGAAATGGGTGAAAAAGAATTAGTGTTTAACAACCCACTTCATCCTTATACCCTCTCACTGATGGACTCCATTCCACTACCTGACCCCGAATATGAAAAGCGTCGCGGTCGGACTGTGCGTTACAACCCTGCAGAACATCATGATTATTCCAAGGAAAGCCCCACACTTCGTGAAGTTGAACCAGGTCACTTTGTGCTCTGTAACACCGAAGAATTTGAACGTTATCAAGCTCAAATCAACAAAAAATGAAGATCGTTCGGTTGATCTTGCTCTATCTGAGCATGCTTGCACTTGCTTTCCTTGTTCATGTTGCGGTATATCGCTTTAGTTTTAGTGCAGAAAATGTATCGAATGCACTCTTTGTGGTAGGTATCATTCTCTTCTTGCCATCCGTGGTGGCGATTACAGCAGCCTATGAAATATTCCATGGCATTCGCTATGTGGCTCGTGTGATTCTTAATCCACAATTTCGCAAGGAATATCCCCAATTCAAAGATTATAAAGAGGATAAGACAGGTAAAGTCAAGACAACCATCTTTTTTGAAATCTTGCTCGCGTCATTCATTGTGCTCATCATGTCCTATATTTTCTCTGTGGTGGCATTGTCATGAGTGATGTTGCCAAGATTAACCGTCAATTTCTCATTTTATTCATCACATTCATTGTGCTTGTTGCAAGTGCAGTGATCGGAATGATTCTTGCGAGTACGAGAATGACCGATGGTAACATTCAGTATGTCATTTACTTTGGGATTTTACTACTCATGATCATCGTTGTTTCACTTTATAAAACAGCGTTTGATCGCATTACCCATCTTTCTTATCTGGTGAAAATCAGACATTTTCAAGGTGAGCCATTATCCATTCATCACGCATCAACTCCTGAACTTTTGGAACAACAATTACGTCAAATGGGGTTTGCTCGCTTGATGTTGGATAAAAAGCATACCACCTTTTATAAGGTGACGAAAGATGAGATAAAAAATCGCTTGATTAAACGTTATGTTCTAGAGGTTGTTGTGCTCATCCAAGATCATATCAAAGAGTTTTATCTCGATGAAGTGGATCATGACATTGCACGTATTCAACAACAAGAACTTAATGAACAGCGAAAAATCGATCGTATGATGATCACACAGGTACGATACATTGATCAACTTGATGATCAAACGAAAGAACAGATTAAAGAGATTGTCTTCGTCAATCACAATGGTGGAATTATTTCCACGGTCAATGTTGGATTGCATCCATCATCATCAAAAGCAATCCTTCTCTATGGAGATCCGTACTTTCCAAGTTTGTATTACAAATATCATATTGATCAAATCAAAAATTTCGTATAACAAAAAAAGCCTGAATTCAACTTCAGGCTTTTCTATTTTACTTGACTATTTGTTCTCTAAGGATAAGATTCGACGAACACGGTAGAAGATGATCGCGGATAAGAAAATGGCAATCACCGAGGTGATGAGTCGATATGAGCCAATCTGAAGTGAAGAAAGGTATAGATTGGTGATGAAAAGACCGATAAATATGACAAATCCTAAGATAGATGTGATGAGTAGAAGACGATATGTATCGATAAAGAAGGATCGAGTGCATTCATTATTTCGTCGATTATAAATCGTAAACGCTGGGATCAATCCAGGAAGGACGACGGTAAATCCTGCAATAGCAACAAGCATTTCTATCGATCGAATCAAATCATAACGCCATTCAAAAATATTAATTGAAAGGAAAGATGAGAGAACGAGTAAACTATAGAGAGGGAAAATCCAAACATCGAATAAGAATGCATCATAGACATGAACACGCTCTTCTTCAATCACCATTTTATCGATAGCATAAACGCTCATTTGGAAAAATATGGCTTGGAAAAACAGGATAATTTCCGAGTTAAATCCGCCGAAAATGGTCGTGATATACTCGAGTGTTTTATAGTTTTGACCTGAGAAATCGAGGATTAATGCTGGATTTCCGGTGAGAACTTTATTTTTAATAATGGATGCGGTGTCGACAATCAAGATGTATTTGTACAAATACAAACTTAAGAAATAGGCTGCGATAATGGAGATACCAATGATCATGAGCAGTTTCAAAGTGCTCTTGGAGAGTTTGGTATGCTCAAATTTCAACCAGATAAGAGAAATGACAAAAATCACTAAAAAGACGGCCGTTTTCACGTAAATAAGAATATCGGGAAGTCCATAACCTTCCAAAACAGGTGAAACAAAGAGATTCGAGATAATCGTAAAGATATCTAAGAGTAAGACGACACCCGAAAGCGCAGCAATCTTACCCATCATGGGGCGATTGGATCTACTGAGCATAAAAAGACCTTCCTTCCATTTGTAAATAGTCGTGTTGATTAATTAATAGCATATCACATCTTGAGGTTGAAGTAAACCAGAAGAGATGAAAAACCAGAGATTCACACATTTTATCCCAAGGTAATAAAAAAGCTTCAACAAGAAGCTTGTTCATTGTACCTAAGTGTCACATCAAAGTGGATGGCAGTCCGGTGATGTCACGAAGCGAGGTATGCGCTTTTTGGGAGAAAAATACGTGAGTATTAAGTTTGCAAGAAAAAGGTCAAGCTTAATACACCCTTATTTTAGCACAGTCATTATGAAAGACAATGAAAATTTACATTCTTTTACATTGAAAACGTTTCCCTTTAAAAACCCGTTTGATTAACCTTCGAATAATCATATAAATAGCATTATAAAGAGAGATGTTATATAATAGGTATGGTAAATTCAAGGAGGTCAATATGGCTAAACTAACAATAAATAATCTTCATGTAGCAATTGAAGGTAAAGAGATTTTAAAAGGGGTTAATCTTGAGGTTAATTCCGGTGAAGTCCACGCAATTATGGGTCCTAATGGTACAGGTAAGTCCACACTTGCTAGCGCTCTTATGGGCCATCCAAAATATGAAGTCACAGAAGGCGAAGCGTTTCTTGATCAAGAAAACTTACTAGACATGGAAGTTGATGAACGCGCAAGAGCAGGGTTATTTCTCGCGATGCAATATCCAGCAGAAGTGCCAGGTGTCACAAATGCTGATTTCATGCGGCAAGCCCTCAAGGCTACTTCAGGAAAAGATGTCGGATTATTTGAATTTGCGATCCGTTATGAAAAGACGGTTGAAGAACTCAAAATGCGTCCTGATCTCGCACATCGTTATTTGAACGAAGGATTTTCAGGTGGCGAAAGAAAACGTAATGAAATTTTACAACTTAAGGTTCTCAAACCCAAGTTTGCGATTCTTGATGAAATTGACTCAGGTCTTGATGTCGATGCATTAAAGATCGTTGGTGAAAATGTTAGTGGGTTGGTTAACGACCAATTTGGTTGTATTTTAATCACTCACTATCAACGTATTCTAGACTATATTAAACCCACCAATGTTCATATCATGATTGATGGAAAGATTGTTTTAAGCGGCGGTCAAGAATTGATTAGAAAAATTGATCAACAAGGTTATGAATGGATTAAGGATGAACTAGGAATCGACTTTGTTGAAGGCGAATAGTCATGAGAGAAATCGTCATTAAACATCATGAGGTTCAAACCAAACTCCCTAAAGATTTTGTGTTTGAAAATCAGAAACTCATTATTCCAAAAAACATCCAATTCCAAGATCCAATAAAAATAACCATTCAAGATGACAATCATGAATCCTTTGAAATTGTTGTCTCAGAAAACACAGGAATCAAGATTATCTTAGAACTAGCATCCCAAGAAAAAACGCCACATCAATACAAATTCATTCTTACTGCTAAGCGCAATGCACAAGTC